>NZ_JBHDJA010000039.1:0-23006 GCF_041877125.1 Arthrobacter sp. E44 | reverse complement strand
CGATGGGCCGTGCGTTGGAAGCCCGCTTTGAACGCCTTCGCCATCACCTTCAGCGACCGATTCCCGGCAGCTGAAAACTACTAAAGGAAACCGCCGGATACACCGTTAATGAGATAGTCCCAGGGGCGCGTCCCAACCTATGGCTTGTAATTCGGGTTCGGACCGATCATCGAAGGGGGAGGTGGTGCGAACGGGCCTGCCGGATAGAGCGGTGCCACCTTGAGCATGTAGTTGGCCCACTGCGGGCCCGCAATCATGTAGCCGTCCAGGCGCGGGTAGAAGGTGCCGTTGATGCTCACGTTCTGGCCTGCACGTTTCTGTCCTTCCAGTGCATCGCCGAAGAAGGAAGCGGTCACCAGGCCGGTGGTGTATCCCACCACCCACGTGGACCCGTTGTTGTTGGAGGTACCGGTCTTGGCAGCGGTGGGAAGCTTGTCCTGCACTTTGGGGTTGATCCAGACGCCTGAGCCCTTCTTCAAAACGTCCTGCAGAACAGAGTTGACCCCGCGGGCCACATCCGGTTTGACGGCGTCGTGGCAATCCGGGGCCTGGGCAGGCAGTTTGGCACCAGCGGCATCCTTAATCTCAACCAGTGCCATGGTGGCGCAGAACCGGCCGTCCGTGGCGAAGGTGGCGAAGGCGTTTGCCAGGGTCAGGGGAGCGACGCCTGTGCCGCCGAGCAGATTGCCCAGCTGGTGCATGTTGACTGGGGAACTATCCAGGCCGCTGTGCAGGCCAACCGCGTCCACCATCTTCTGGATGCCGCAGAAATCCAGCTGGGAAGCTGAGGCGAAGGTGGCGGTGTTGATCGAGTTGTAGAGGCCGTAGTTCACGGGCATGGGCCGGTAAAACCCGTCTTCGGCATTTTGCAGGTCATCGGCCGCGCCAAGGGCCGGGTTCGCCTGGGCCGTGCTGTAGGCCCCAAGCACCTTTCCGCAGCTGTCCCTCCAAGGGAACCCAAGTGGATACACCCGGCGTGAAGCGTCCACTTCGGCCGTGAGCGTCTTGCCCTCGTTCAGCCACTCGGCGAACGTGAAGGGCTTCATGGTGGATCCCGGCTGGAACCCGCCGGCACCATTCAGGTCGTTCCCCTGCGCGTCCCGGGCATCCACATTGAAGTTGAGGTTGGTATCGAACTTGCCGGGCTGGGGAAGGAACACCGTGTTTTGGGCCATTGCCAGGATCTTGCCGCTGCCGGGTTGGATGCTCACCAGCGACGCTGCCCAGTGGTCCGGGTTAGCCCCCGCGGTCCCGTCCACCTGGGCCTGGGCGGCAGCCTGGAGCCGGCTGTCCAGGGTAGTGACGATGGTCAGGCCGCCCCGGAAGAGCCGCCGCTCACGTTCAGCTTCCGTTGGGCCATAAGCGGGATTGTTCAGGATCAGGTGGGAGATGTAGTCGCAGAAGTACGGGGCCATGGTGGCATTGGCACAGCCCTGCTGTTGGGGGCTGATCTTCAGCTGGATGGGCGTGGCCACGGCTTCATCGTGCTGGGTCCGGGAGATCTTCCCCAGCCGCAGCATCTCGTCCAGGACCTGGTTCCGCCGCACGATCGACTTGGCCGGGTTGGTGGCCGGGTTGTAGAGGGTGGGGCTGTTGACCACCCCGGCCAGCAGGGCTGCCTGGGGGAGGGTGAGGTCCTTCGCAGTGGTGCTGAAGAGGCGGCGGGCTGCGGCTTCGATGCCGTACGCGTTGTTGCTGAAGAACACGATGTTGAGGTAGCCCTCAAGGATCTGGTCCTTGGAGTATTTCTTTTCCAAGGTGATGGCAAGCTTCATTTCCCGCAGCTTGTCGCCGAGGTTCTTTTGCCCGTTCAGGACCACCGCGTCCGGCCGGTCCTGGGAGAGTTGCGCCTCATTAAGGACATTGGTCACGTACTGCTGGGTGATGGTGGATGCGCCCTGCTCGCCGCCTCTGGTCAGGTTGGAAACCAGCGCCCGCAGTATCCCCTGCGGATCCACGCCGGCGTGCTCATAGAACCGGCTGTCCTCGATCGCGATGATGCCGTCCTTGATGAAGGGTGACATCTGGTCCAGCGGCACCTGCACCCGGTTTTCGGCGTAGAACGTGGCAATTTGCTGCCCGTCGGCAGTCAGGACCTTCGTGGCCTGCGACGGCGGCTGCACTGTGAGGTCCGACGGCAGCTTTTCGAAGAAGTCTATGGAGGAACTGACCCCCATCCCCGCGGCGGCGACGGCAGGGACCACCAGACTTGCCACCAGGACGCCGCACATAACACTTGCGGCCAGGAACCCCAGGATCCTACCCATTGTGGCGTTCAAACCGCGCCTGCGCCTAGGCTTCCGCTGCTTCGCCATTCCCCTGCCCTCGCCCTCGAAGGTGGGACCAGAATACGCTCCTGCACGAGGCGGAAACAGGTGCGGAAAGGTCAGGATTTGGTCACGTCAAAGCGTTGACGGGCGATAGTTACCGATATATCTTTTAACTATCGCTGACGCCAAAGCGACTACCTATCAATGAAAGGACGATGCCACCATGAACGGCATATTTGACGACAAAAATCCCGGCCCTGGATTCGGCCGGGGCCGCTTCGAGCGGGGAAGGGGCCATAAAGGTCCGCACGGGCACAGGGGTCCGGGGTTCGGGCCGGGATTTGGTCCCGGTTTCGGGCCGGGCTTTGGTCCGGGTTTTGGCCCTGGGTTCGGCCCCGGTTTCGGACGGGGCGGCCGGCGGGCCAACCGGGGTGATGTCCGCGCCGCGATCCTCTCGCTGCTGGCAGACGCCCCCTCGAATGGTTACGGACTGATCAAGACCATCGCCGCAAAGACCGGCGGCATGTGGCGGCCCAGCCCCGGATCCATCTACCCCACCCTGCAGCAACTGGTGGACGAAGGCTTGATCGCGGCCCTCAGTGAAGGCCGCGGGACCGAGTTTTCCCTCACCGATGCCGGCAAGGCCTACGTGGCGGAGCACGCAGAGGAAATGGAAAACGCCTGGAACGCTGAACCGGACAGTGCGGACCGGGACTTCCACCAGAGCATTGGCAAGCTGATGGGTGCCATCCACCAGTTCCGCAGTGGAGTGTCAGAGGAACAGCGGGCTGCCGCCATCGAGAAGATGGATGAAACGCGGCGCGCGCTCTACAAGATCCTTGCGGACTAGCTGCTACGCGAAGGAATCTTCCTTGGCGAGCCGTTCCACGGGGACGGCGGCAGGAGCAGTTCCGTGGTGGTGGCTCAGCATGTGGCCCAGGCTGCTGAAGCCGGAACCCATCTCGCCGAAGGCGTAGGCGGTCTCGGCGTGCTCGGACAGGTCCACGCCGGCGGCTTCGGCCTCGTGGCTGACGCGGAAGCCCACGGTCTTGTTGATGATCCGGGCAATGACCGCGGTGCCGATGCCGGACAGGAGCAGGGTGATCACGACGGCGGCTGTCTGGGCGATGAGCTGCTGGACGCCGCCGCCGTAGAAGAGTCCACCGCCCAGGCCGTCCACGGGGAGGGCGATGAAGCCGAGTGACAGGGTGCCGATCAGGCCGGCGCCGAGGTGGACGCCCACCACGTCCAGCGAGTCGTCCAGGCCGAAGCGGTATTTGAGGTCCACGAACACGCAGCACGCGGCTCCCGCCACCAGGCCCAGGCCGATTGCCGCCACCGGGCTGATGTTGGCACAGGAAGGTGTGATGGCCACCAGGCCGGCGACAACGCCGGAGGCGGCGCCAAGCGACGTGGGGTGCCCGTGGCGCATCTTCTCGGTGACCAGCCAGCTCAGCATGGCTGCCGAAGGGGCCACCAGCGTGTTGATCCAGATGACGCCGGCCTGCTCAGCGCTGGTTGCCGCACCGCCGTTGAAGCCGAACCAGCCAAACCAGAGAATGGCCGCGCCCAGCATGATGAAGGGGATGTTGTGGGGGCGGTGGTTCGGGTCCTTGGCGAAGCCGTGGCGCTGTCCCACGATGACGGCGAGTACCAGGGCTGCCGTTCCTGAGCTGATTTCGACGACGGCGCCGCCGGCGAAGTCGATGACCTGGCCGAAGATCCGGGTGACCGCCCCGCCTGCACTCATTAGTCCGCCGCCCCAGATCATGTAGGCAAGCGGGCAGTAGATCACCGTGATCCACACCGGCACAAACAGTGCCCAGGCGCTGAACTTGGCCCGGTCGGCGATGGCGCCGCTGATCAGGGCCACGGTAATGATGGCGAACGTGGCGCTGTAGCCGGCCTTGAGCAGGTCAGGGGAGCCCATCAGGTTCTGCAGCCCGAAGCTGGTGAAGGGGTTGCCGAACAGCCCAAGGATCCCGTTGCCGGTGGTCATCGAGTAACCCCAGAGGACCCAGACAACGCCAACGATCCCTGCCGAGATGAAGCTCATCATGATCATGTTGAGCGCAGCCTTGGCGCGGGTCATGCCGCCGTAGAAGAGGCCAAGCCCGGGGGTCATCAGCAGTACCATTGCGGCTGAAATCATCAGCCAGACGTGTTGGGCAGTGATTTCCACCGGTGGGTCCCTTCGCAACGTGATCTTGGTGCGGGACCCGATTGGGCCCCGGAGCATTTCCCCCGGGATCCATTTTTGGTGCAGCGTGTTTCAGCTGATGCCCTTTAAAGTTGCGCCCACGTTACACAAATCCCGTGGGCGTGAAGATCACGTGTCGGCAATGTTTCCGGAATGTAAACGGCCTGGTCTCTGCGTTCGGGCGCGAAAGGCGAACACGGCCTCAGTTCCCCGAAACGACGGGGCGCACGGGCCTCTTGAGGTGAGGACCGCCGTCGTACGCTCTTTTGCCTTCTGTTTCGGGGCCGTGAACGGCACCTCACCCGGATCAGAACTTGCGTGCGTTGGCCAGGACCGGCAGCTTGGCGCGAACGTCGTCCACTGTTGAGGGATCGATATCGACGACGGCGAGTTCGGGCTTCCCGCCCAAGGCCACCACGGCCTTGCCCAGGGGAGTGACCACCGCGCTGTGCCCGATGCCGGTGGGCGCTGCTCCGGCCGGACCCGCGCCGATGGCTTCGGGGTCGCCCTGGCCGCACGCAACCACGAAGGTGGTGCTGTCCAGCGCACGGGCGCGCACCAGCAGGTCCCACTGTTCAGCCTTGCCCGGACCCGCGCCCCAGGAAGCGCACACAATATTCACCTGGGCGCCTGCATTGGCGTTGGCCGTGAACAGGCCGGGAAAGCGGACGTCGTAGCACGTGGCCAGGCCGAAGACCGTCCCGTCCAGCTCGAAGGTCACCGGCGCTTCCCCCGCATCCACTGTCTTTGACTCGGTGAAGCCGAAGGCGTCGAAAAGGTGGACCTTGTCGTAGGAGGCCTCCACCCCGGGACCGGTGACCAGCAGCGTGTTGCGGACGCGGCCGTCCTGGCCCGGGGTGAACATGCCGGCCACGACCGTGATCTCCAGCTCCCGCGCCATCCTGCGGACCTCGCTGGCCCACGGCCCGTCGAGGGGCTCGGCGATGCCTTTCAGGGAGTGGCCGAAGGCACGCATGGTCGCCTCCGGGAAGACCACCAATTGCGCACCCGCGTTCTTTGCCTGGGCGGCGTAGTCCCACACCAGTTCAAGGTTGGCGGCGGTGTCTGCGCCGCTGATGATCTGCGCTACTGCGATACGCATGGAAAGGCTCAATCTGTTGGTGACGGAAACAGGTGTCCGGGCCAAGCGGCCCGGACACCCAGGTTGACTCAGTGCGGCGGACTTACTGCCGGTAACCCTCAACCTCGCTGATGGGGCGGGCCTCGGCGTCGTCCGGGTTCTCGCCGGACTCCTTCTTGGCGCGGCGCTGGCGCAGCAGGTCCCAGCACTGGTCCAGGCTCTCTTCCACGTGCTTTAGCCGTGCCGGGTCCGGCTGGCCGCCTTCTGAACCTTCCCGCAGCGAGTGCTCCTCCTCCACCAGGGCCTGGATGTGCGTCAAAATATCCTGATCATTCATGGTTTCCCCTTACTCCGGTCCGGTCCCCTTCAGCGTACGTACCTGGTGCTGAAGCCACCAGTCCCCGCGCTGTACCATCAATTTCATGCCCACTGCGCTGGATATGGCAGGTCCCATCCTGGAGGTCCTCACTTGGTTGTGCCTGCCCGCCGGGCTGGGCCTGCTCTTCTATACCGGCTTCCTCCGCCGCTACGTACACCCCTGGGACGTGGCCGAGGCGGTGGTGTACTCCGATTCCACCGGGGTGGGGTTCCGCTGGTTCGACCGGAAACACCAGGTGCACAACGCCCCCATGTCCCCGTACGACATCAGGGACATGTCTGTGGGCGACACCCTGCCCATCTACTACCACCCCAAACGGCCAACTCAGTGGCAGATCACCCAGCCTGAGGAAGCAGGCCGGACGGCGTCGGTCCTTGGCCGCTGCCTGACCGCTATCGGCTCGGTGGCATTGTTGGCCGGCTTCGTCCTGCCGATGTTCTAGGAGCATCAGCCGGTGGCCGGCACCTTCAACTGACCAGGACCACAGCGATGCCCAGCACTGCCAGGGCGACTCCGGCCAACGCCGTCCACAGCACCGCCGGCAGGTCCGCCTCGATGCTCTCGCCGGCCAGCCCGTGGGACCTCTTCCGGTAGCGGCGGCGCTGGGTGAGGTAGATGGCAAGCGCGGCGCCGCCGGAAACCATCGGCAGCATCAGGATGGGCGCCCCGTACGTGGGAAGCCAGCGCAGGAAGAAGGCGCTCGCCGTCACCAGCGCCAGCATGGTCCGGCCCCACGCGAGGGCTGTCCGTTCGGGCTGGAGCCCGGGATCGCCATGGGGGATGGGTGCGGGGGACGGCACGGAATCAGCGCCAGAGGATAAAGACCAGTACGACGGCGGCGGCCAGTGCGCCTGCCCCGGCCAGGAGGGGCACAAAGAGCGGCAGCGGCAGCGGGGCTTTGTTGCGCATGCTCCGTTCCACCCGGAGCCAGCGCACGGCGGCCCCGCCGCTGAGCATCATGCCCAGCAGCAGCAAAAGGACCGCCAGGCCTTTGCGGACAGGTTCAACGAAGAGGCCCGAAGTGAACGCCTCGATCGCGATGCCGCCCGCCAGCAGCGCAAGGGACGTGCGGATCCAAGCCAGGAAGGTGCGTTCGTTGGCAAGGGTGAAGCGCGGGTCCGGTTCTTCGCCGCCGGGCAGCAGCCGTTCGGCGATTTTTCCGCGCGACGGCGGGACCGCCGGGGTGGACGGCTGCTCACTGTTGATCACCGGGCCAGTTTAGCTGTGCGGGAATGGCGCGGCCGGGCAGCCGATTTGGAAACTAAGCAAGCTTCCTATTATTTTGGTTCCAGCCTCTCCGTTTGGCCCCCCAATCAAGCGGAGAGGCTTCCATCTTCCGGCGGAGGCGGAGCACGGCCTTGTCCGCCAAAATGTTTCAGCGATCGGCAGGTCAGCGGTAAGCCCGTGCAGCCGTCATGCCAGCCGGGAATGCAGCCGCCGCCCGCGCAGTTGGGGGAGGTATGGAGCGTATCGGATTCCTTTCATTCGGCCACTGGGGCCCCGGCCAGGGTTCCCGCACCAGGACAGCGGCGGACGCCCTGCTCCAGGGAATTGAATTGGCGGTTGCCGCTGAGGAGATGGGCGTGGATGGCGCATTCTTCCGTGTCCACCACTTTGCCCGCCAGCAGGCCTCCCCGTTCCCTCTCCTGTCCGCCATCGCCGCCCGCACCAGCCGGATCGAGATCGGCACCGGTGTCATCGACATGCGCTACGAAAATCCGTTGTATATGGCGGAGGAGGCCGCGGCAGCGGACCTGATCAGCGGCGGCAGGCTGCAGCTCGGCATCAGCCGTGGTTCACCCGAGCCCGCCTTGGAAGGCGCCTCAGTCTTTGGCTACCGTCCGCAGCCGGGGGAGACCGATGCGGACATGGCCCGTCGCCACACTGATGTCTTTCGCAAGGCCATCACCGGTGCCGGCATGGCCCAGGCCGATCCGCGCTACGCCGGTGGTGCCACCGGACTCCTGCCCATCCAGCCGCAGTCACCGGGACTGGCGGAACGGATCTGGTGGGGTGCCGGCACCAGGAAAACCGCGGTTTGGGCCGCGGAACTGGGCATGAACCTGATGAGCTCAACCTTGTTGACCGAGGACACCGGCGTTCCCTTCCATGAACTCCAGGCCGAACAGATCCAGCTTTTCAGGGAAGCATGGACCGCGGCAGGACACCCCCACGCCCCGCGTGTTTCGGTCAGCCGCAGCGTCCTGCCCATCGTTGATGAAGAGGACAACTACTACTTCGCAGGCAGTGCCCTCCGCGACGGCCGGGACCAGGTGGGCGTCATCGACGGCACCACTGCCCGCTTCGGCAAGAGCTATGTGGGGCCGCCGGACCTCCTGGCGGAGCAGCTCGCTGCCGACACTGCGGTACAAGCGGCGGATACCCTGCTGCTGACCGTCCCCAACCAGTTGGGCGTGGATTTCAACGCCAAGCTGCTGGGCACCATCGCGGAGCACGTTGCCCCGGCCCTGGGATGGAGCCGATAGGACGCTGGGAACTATTAGTGAGACCCAACCGTTACTCTTGAAGAGCGTAGTGGGGGCTTCGCGCCCTACTACTAGTGTGACTGCTGAACGGTCATATGACGGAGAGAGAGAAATATGGCTCGCGCCGCCTTAGGCTTTGACGCATGATCCGGCTACGACAGCTGGCCCAGGCGGCTTCAGTACTCACTACCCCTTTGACGCCCGAGGACGTCCTCTCGCTATTCAATCCGGTCTACTCGGCCCGGCAGTTGCGTGGCGTGGTCACCCGGGTGGTCCAGGAGACCGCCCAGTCCGCCACCATCTTCTTCCGCCCCGGACGAGGCTGGAAGGCGCACCTTGCAGGGCAGTGGGCGCGCATCGGCGTCGAACTCGACGGTGTCCGCCACTGGCGCTCCTACTCGCTCAGCGCACCCGCCGGCAAGGACCCGGCGATCACCGTGACCGACGTCGGTGCCGTCTCCGGCACCCTGGTCCGCACCACCAAGCCCGGGGATGTCCTGTTCCTGGCCCCGCCGCAGGGTGATTTCGTCCTGCCGGAACATCCGCGCCCCCTCCTGATGGTTACCGCGGGCAGCGGCATCACCCCGGTGATGTCCATGATCCGCACCCTCGTGCCGCGGCGCCCGGACGCCGACGTCGTCCTGGTCCACTCAGCCCGCACGCGGGATGACAGCCTGTTCCGTGAGGAGCTGGCTGAGCTTGCCGACCAGTTCCCGAATTTCCGGCTGGCACACTGGTACACCGGCGAGCAGGGCCGCATGGACTTCTCCAGCACCAAGGAGCTGGACGAGATCTGCCCGGACTGGAAGGAACGGGCTGCCTATGCCTGCGGCCCGGACAGCTTCCTGGACGACGCCGAAGCGTTGTGGCAGCGGGCAGCCCTGACAACGCGGGCGCCCGGCACTGACGTGGCGGTGGCCGGCAGTGCCGGCAACCTGATGATCGAACGCTTCAACACCAGCTTCGACGCCGCCGTGGGGCACGACGGCGGCCTGGTCACCTTTGAAGCCAGCGACCGGGAGGTGGAGGCCGACGGCGACACACCCATCCTGGACGTCGGCGAGGACGCCGGGGTGCTGATGCCCAGCGGCTGCCGGATGGGCATCTGCCACAGCTGCCTCACGCCGCTCCTGGCCGGGCAGGTCCGCGACCTCCGTACCGGGGAAGTCCACGGCGAACCCGGCCAACTGATCCAAACGTGTGTCTCGGCAGCCGCCGGACCCGTCAACCTCGAAATCTGAGGAGCAGTACCGTATGTCTGTCATCTCACCCACAAAGACCACTGCCGCCGGAGGGGCCAGCGCCGGCTCATCGAGGACACGCCCCGGCAAGCTCGCCGAGTCCGGAAGCCCCACTGTTCGGCCGCCCGCCGCCGCGCACCTCACCGACGAACAGGTGGCGGAGCTGGGCCGCGAGCTCGACGCCATCCGGGATGAGATCCTGGGCAAGCGGGGCGCGGAAGATGCCGCCTACATCCGCCGCATGATCAAGATCCAGCGCGGCCTGGAACTCTCCGGCCGTGCCGCCCTGCTGGTGGGAAAGAACAAGGCCGCCTGGGTCACGGGCACCACGCTGCTGAGCCTTGCCAAGATCCTGGAAAACATGGAGCTGGGCCACAACATCCTGCACGGCCAGTGGGACTGGATGCGGGACCCGGACATCCACTCCACCACCTGGGAATGGGACTTCGTCACGCCGTCGCGGTCCTGGCAGCACACCCACAACGACCTGCACCACCGCTGGACCAACGTGGTGGGCAAGGACAATGACGTCGGATACAACCTCCTGCGCATGGACGAGCAGCAGCCGTGGAAGCCCATCAACCTGGCCAACCCGCTGTTCAACGCCATCCTGGCACCGGTCTTCGAGTGGGGCATTGCCATCTACGACCTCGAACTCACCGAGTACAAGGAAGGCACCAAGTCCAAGGAAGCCCTGCTCAAGGACCTGAAGGCGCTGGGCAAGAAGGTGGTCACCCAGTTCACCAAGGACTACGCCGCCACGCCCGCCCTGGCAATGCTGACCGGCTCCGCGAAGCAGGCCCTGTTCGGCACCATCGCAGCCAACGCCATCCGCAACGTCTGGGCCCACGCCGTCATCTTCTGCGGCCACTTCCCGGAAGGCACCGACACCTTCACGGAAGAGATGGTGGACGGCGAGACCCGCGGCGACTGGTATGTCCGCCAGATGATCGGGTCCGCCAACATTTCGGGCTCCAAATTCATGCACCTCATGACCGGCAACCTGTCGCACCAGATTGAGCACCACCTCTTCCCGGACCTGCCGTCCAACCGGTACGCCGAGGTGGCCCCAAGGGTCCGCGAAATCTGCCAGCGCTACGGCCTGAAGTACACCACCGGCCCGCTGCTGAAGCAGGTGGGGTCATCCTGGGCCAAGGTCTTCAAGCTGGCACTGCCGGGCAAGACCGCACAAGCCTAGCCAAAATCCCTGAATGCAGAAGTGACCCGGCCGGCCCTGCCCGCCGGGTCACTTCCGCATTTACCTGTGTTACCGCCGGGTGCCCGGAGCCAGGAGCATATGGTCCAGCTTGGGCAGCGCATGCCGGAGCTGGTGCTCCGCGCGGTGAAGGGTCTCTTCCGCCTGCGACAACGCGGTGTCCGCCAGCTCGATGCGGGCCGACCCCTGCAGCCGGTGGCCGGACCAGCGCAGCTGCAGGTGCTGCACTGAAAGCACGCCCGGCGTCCGCGCCAGTGCGGCCTCGGCACGTGATACCAGTTCCGGTTCGATCCCGTCCATCAGCCGGCGCCCGATGCTGCGGACTGTGCCCCACAGCAGCACCATGATGGCGGCGGAGATGACGAGCCCGACGATCGGGTCTGCCAACGGAAAACCGAGCATGACTCCCACGGCGCCGATCACCACGGCCAGCGAGGTAAAGCCGTCCGTCCGGGCGTGCACGCCGTCGGCAACCAACGCTGCGGAACCGATCCTGCGGCCAACCCGGATGCGATAGATCGCCACGGCCTCGTTTCCTGCAAAGCCGATCAGGCCTGCCGCGATGACCCAGCCCAGGTTCTGCAGCGGCTGGGGATTGATCAGACGGTCCACCGACTGCCAGCCGGCCACGACGGCCGAGAGGGCCACCACGGCAACAATGAACAGGCCGGCCAAATCCTCGGCCCTGCCGTAGCCGTAGGTATACCGGCGGGTGGCGGCCCTGCGCCCCAGGATGAAGGCAACCCACAGGGGCACTGCCGTCAGAGCGTCGGAAAAGTTGTGGATGGTGTCCGCCAGCAGGGCCACCGAACTGCTGAACAGAACCACCACAAACTGCAGCACCGTGGTGGCCAGCAGAAGGAACATGCTGATCTTGAGCGCCCGGATGCCCTCGGTGCTGGCCTCCATCGCATCGTCAATCGAATCTGCAGCATCGTGCGTGTGCGGGACGAACAGCTCGATCAGCCAGCCCTTGAAACCGGAGTGGTGATGATGGTCGTGGTCGTGGTCGTGGTCGTGGTCGTGGTCGTGGTCGTGGTCGTGGTCGTGGTCGTGGTCGTGGTCGTGCCTGGCGTGGCTGTCCTCGTGGGGATGGCTATGCGTGTGCGTCGACTCCGGGTGCGGCCCGGTCATGAGGCGCTCCTCTCTGCACTGTGTACGGGGGCGCCGGTGTGGGAAGGGACGCGGTGGTGGGCGGGTTCCCCGCCCAGGGCGTGCTCGGCCTGGAAGATGGCGTCGGCCACCAACTGGCGGGCGTGCTCGTTCTCCAGACGGTACAGCACCCGCGTGCCTTCCTGCCGGGTGGAAACCATCCGGGCGAGGCGCATTTTGGCCAGGTGCTGGGAGACCGCCGCGGGGGACTTGCCCACCACCTCCGCCAGCGCGCCTACAGCCATCTCGCCGTCACGCAGCGCCAGGATGATCCGCACCCTGGTGGCGTCCGCCAGCATGGCGAAAACCTCCACAGCCAGCTCCACGTATTGGCTGTCCGTGCCAAGGGAGCAAGCATTCTTATCTGCATTCATGCGCATATAGTGTCACACCTTTGGCTCCCGCGGCACTTTTGGGCGTACCGCCGCCGTGAAATTCGGGCCTGCTCCCGAGCAGTCGCGCACCCTAGAGTAGGAGGTGCACTGGCGCGGCGCTCTGCCTGCCGCCCTGATCAGTCTCGAAAGGAATACGCCCCGATGGCTTTCATCACCGTAGGTACTGAGAACAGCACTGACATCGAGCTCTACTACGAGGACCACGGCTCAGGCCAGCCCGTGGTGCTGATCCACGGCTACCCGCTGGACGGCTCCTCCTGGGAGAAGCAGACCGCGGCGCTCCTGGGTGCGGGCTACCGCGTCATCACCTACGACCGCCGCGGCTTCGGCAAATCCAGCAAGCCCACAGAGGGTTATGACTACGACACCTTCGCGGCGGACCTCAACACCCTGCTCACCACCCTGGACCTGAACAACGTCGTACTGGTGGGCTTCTCCATGGGGACTGGTGAGGTGGGCCGCTACCTTGGCACCTACGGCTCCGGCCGAGTGGCCCGCGCCGCGTTCCTGGGCTCGCTGGAACCGTTCCTGCTCAAGACCGACGATAACCCCGACGGCGTCCCGCAGGACGTGTTCGACGGGCTCAACGAAGCTGTTACTGCTGACCGCTACGCCTTCTTCACCGAGTTCTTCAAGAACTTCTACAACTCGGACACCTTCCTGGGCACCCCGCGCCTCAGCCAGGAAGCGGTGAACGCCAGCTGGAACCTTGCTTCAAGCGCCGGCGCCACGGCATCCGTTGCCGCCCAGCCCACCTGGCTCACGGACTTCCGCCAGGACATCCCCAAGATCGATGTTCCCGCGCTGATCGTGCACGGCACCGCGGACAACATCCTGCCCATCGATTCCACGGGGCGGCTGTTCGCCAAGGCCCTGCCGAGCGCCGAGTACGTCGAGATTGAGGGCGCGCCGCACGGCATGTTGTGGACCCATGCGGCAGAGGTCAACGAAGCGCTGCTCGGCTTCCTTTCCAAGTAGGCACTGAAGGAAGAAGGGCGACGGCGGCTGCCCGCCGCCGTCGCCCTTCTTCCTAACTGCCGTTCCCGGCCGGGGCGTTGTGCCTGGGCGTGGGTTGTCCCGCCGCCAACTGCCGGGCAAGCTCCTTCAGTTCCCCTGGGTGGAACGGCTTGGTGAGGTAGCCGTCAGCCCCTGATGCCATGCCGGCCAGCAAATCGTCGTTCTCGGAACGGGCTGTCAGGAACAACTGCGGTGCGGTGCTGAGGGCACGGATGGCACGGGCCACTACGTGCCCGTCCATGTCCGGAAGGCCAAGGTCCAGGGTGACCAGGGCGATGGTGGGATCAGCAGCGGCGGCTATGCCCTCTGCCCCCGTGCCCACGGCTGTCACTTCGAAGCCGGCACGGGACAGGACCATTGTGATCAGTTCCCGGATATCGTCGTCATCCTCCACGACAAGGCAAACACGCTGCTGTTCCAATAAGGCCCCCCGGCGAAAAGTTGGCACTAGTCTACTTGTGGCGGAACACGTTGCCGTGTGCCGGCCACCTAACCGTCGTAATGTGTACGCGCAGGCCCCTGGCCCAGGGCATTCACCACAGCAGCGGCCACATCGTGCAGCTTGGTGTTGCGGGTGCTCGATGCCGTCTTAAGGATGCCGAACGCGTCCTGCTGGCTGCACCGGTTCTGGGCCATGATGATTCCCACCGCCATATCGATGACCGTGCGGGATTCCAGGGTGGCGCGGAGGTTCGCAGCGGTTTCGCTGTAATGCGCAAAGCGGACTGCAAGGCGGAGCGCCAGCGAGGTCTGGCTGACGAAATCCTCGGCGAACGCCAGCACACGGTCTTCGAAGCGGTGGGCCCGGCGGGAGTACAGCAGCAGAGCAGCCTTGGTTTCCCCTTCAAGCCGGAAGGGAAGCGCCGCGACCGATTGCACACCCTGGGCCACGACGGCCGAGGAGTATTCCGGCCAGCGCTCGTCCCCGGCAAGGTCCGGCGCGTGCACAGTCTCCTGGGCGGTGATTGCGGTGAGGCTGGGGGTCTCTGCAAACTTGTGCTCAAGCAGCCCGACCGACTTGGCGTCCTGGCTGCTGCTCGCGATTGTCGCCGTTTTCCGCTGCCGGAGCAGGGTGATGGCACATAGCATTTCATCGCCCGGCTCGGAGAGGTTGCGGGCGGACACCTGCGCCAGTTCCGTTAAGAAGTCCTCGACGTCGGAGCTGTTGAGGACCAATTCATGCAGGTGTTCTGTTATGGATGTATCGGTTTTTGCTGTTGACTCGCTGGCCACGGTTCTTGGTGCCATTCGTTCAGGTCAAAACGAGCCTGCAACACACAAACGCCCCGCAACTGGGCGGGGAGCCGGTGATGGTCGCTGGATCGACGAACTTTCCAACGGCCTGCTGCTAAACCGATAACCAGAGTATATACATTCGGGGCGGCGCCAAGCCCACAACCACCCGGGGCCGTGACGCCGTTTGCCGGCGCCGAAAGGGGGTACCGGTCACAATGAAGCGGGCAGCACCTCGGGGAAGGGCAGGAACATGACCAGGCTCCTCATCATCGGCCCACCAGGCTCCGGCAAAGGGACCCAGGCAGAACACTTGGCCAGGCACTTCGGAGTGCCCGCCGTTTCCACCGGTGACATCTTCCGGAGCAACGTCAGCCGGCAGACGGAGCTGGGGAGCCAGGCCGCGGACTACCTGGACGGCGGCCGCTTCGTACCGGACCATCTCACCAACGCGCTCGTGAAGGACCGGCTCCTTGAACGCGATGCCCGGCACGGCTTCCTGTTGGACGGGTATCCGCGGACGCCACCGCAGGCAACGGAACTCGACAACATGCTCGCGGCGCAGGGGCATGCGCTGGATGCCGTCATCGAGCTGCAGGCGCCGGATTCGGAACTGGAGGAGCGGATGCAGCGCCGCGCCTCGGAACAGGGCCGAACGGATGACACCATCGACGTGTTCCGCCGCCGGCTGGACCTCTACCGCCGGCAGACGCATGAAGTAGTCTCGGTGTACGCGGGCCGGGGCATCCTGGTGTCCGTCAACGGCAGCGGCGATCCGGGAACGATTACCGGCCTGGCAATCGCCGCCGTCGAACAGTTCCTGGCAGCCCCGCGTCCCCCGTCCTGACCGAAACACCGCACGGAGAAGCACTCGAACAGAAGGAAACACTGATGAGAATTGCCGTTACAGGCGGAAACGGAAAGCTGGGGCGGCACGTGGTGCGCCGGCTCACCGACGACGGCCACCAGGTCCTTACCCTGGACCGCGCGGGTGACCGCAGCCCGGGCCTGCTGGTGGTGGACCTACGCAACTATGGCCAGGTGGTGGACGCGCTGTTGGGCGTTGATGACCGGCATGATGGGTTCGACGCCGTGGTGCACCTGGGTGCCATTCCCGCCCCCGGCATCCTTCCGGACGCAGCAACGTTCGAAAACAATATGCTCTCCACCTACAACGTGTTCCAGGCCGCGCGCCGCGCAGGCATCAAAAAGGTGGTGTATGCCTCCAGCGAGACCGTCCTGGGGCTGCCCTTCGACATTGACCCGCCCTACATTCCGGTGGACGAGGAATACCCGCCCCGGCCGGAAAGCACCTACTCCCTGGTGAAGCGGCTGGAGGAGCAGATGGCCGTGGAAATGACCCGATGGGATCCTGAGCTGAGCATCACGGGCCTGCGGTTCTCCAATGTGATGGATGAGGCCGACTATGCACGGTTCCCCTCCTTCGACGAGGACGCAACCCTGCGGAAGTGGAACCTCTGGGGCTACATCGACGGCAGGGACGGTGCACAGGCGGTGGCACGGGCTCTGCAGAACGCCAAACCGGGATTCGAAGCCTTCATCATTGCCAATGCCGATACCGTCATGAGCCGGCCAAGCGCCAGCCTGGCGGCAGAGGTCTTCCCCGGCGTCAAAGTCACCAAGGACCTGGGCGAGCACGAAACGATGCTGTCCATCGACAAGGCGCGGCGCCTGCTGGGTTTCGAACCCGAGCACAGCTGGCGGAACCACGTGCCGGCAACCAACAGCGCCGGCTAAAACCAGCAAAATCGCCGGCCCGCAGGAATCCCGAAGGGTTGGCACAGGATCATCCAAGGAGCCGGAAGCCATGCGCTTCCGGCTCCTATCCTTTTGGTACAGCCACCGTTGGTCCGGTTCCGCGGGGGAGGATTCTCCAGCCAGGGACCGGCCACCCAGCCACCACGAGGACCCCAAAATTCGTACCCGATCCTTCCTGCTGCCTGCCCTCGCGGCGCTGCTTTCCGCCGTCGCCCTTTCCACTGCGTCCCTTCCAGCCGTCGCCGCCCCTGCCTCCCCGGCAGGTTCCGGCGGAGCCGGCAACGCAACCGGCCGCTACATCGTCCAGTACGCGCCCGGAACCGATGTCGCTGCGGAGGTGTCCGGACTCCACGGCCAGGGACTCGCCGTCGGCCGCACCTTTGAGCACGCCATCCGCGGCGCCGTCGTCACCGCCAACCCGGCCCAGGCGGCTGCCCTTGCCAAGTCCGGAAAGGTGCTGTCCGTGGAGCCCGATGCCCCCATCAGGGCCTCCGGGACCGAGCAGCCCGCCCCTTGGGGCCTGGACCGCGCCGACCAGCGCCCGCTCCCTCTCTCGGGTTCCTACTCATGGACCGCTGCCGGAGCCGGCGTGACCGCCTACGTGGTGGACACCGGCATCCTGGCCTCACACACCGACTTCGGCGGCAGGGTGGCCGCCGGCTGGACCGCCGTGGCGGACGGCAACGGAACCACCGACTGCAACGGACACGGCACCCACGTGGCCGGAACCGTGGCAGGCTCCACCTATGGCGTGGCCAAGAGCGCCACCCTGGTGCCGGTCAGGGTGCTTGACTGCAGCGGATCCGGATACAACTCCGACGTCGTGGCGGGCCTGGACTGGATCGCCGCAAACCACGCAGCAGGAACCCCCGCCGTGGCCAACCTCAGCCTGGGCGGAGCCGCCAGCAGCACGGTGGACAACGCCATCCAGGCCGTCCTTGACGACGGCGTCACCACCGTGGTTGCCGCCGGGAACTCTGCCACAGACGCCTGCACCACATCTCCCGCCAGGGTTCCCGGGGCCGTCACGGTGGCAGCCAGCGACTCCGCCGACAAACAGGCATCGTTCTCCAACTTCGGATCCTGCGTGGACCTCTACGCTCCCGGCGTCGGCATCACCTCCGACTACTACACCTCCACCACTGCCACGGCATCCATGTCCGGAACCTCCATGGCAGCCCCGCACACGACCGGGGCTGCGGCCCTCCTGTTGTCCCAGAACCCGGCCCTGACGCCGGCGGGGGTAGCGGCCGCCCTGGTCTCCAACGCCACGCCCGGAGTGATCGGCGGGGCCACCACCGGAACCCCGAACCGCCTGCTGTTCACGGGTACCGACGCAGCTGCTCCGGCACCTGCCCCCACCCCTGCACCAACCGTCACGTCCGTATCGCCAGCCGGGAAGGCAGCGGCGGTGGCAGTTGACACCAACGTGACGGCCACCTTCAGCACCTCGGTGCAGGGCGTTTCCGCTGGAACCTTCGTGCTGCGGAACGCGGCCGGCAGCAGCATCACCGCGGCCGTCAGCTACAACGACACCACCAGGACGGCCACCCTTGACCCGGCCGCAAACCTGGCCGCAGATGCCACCTACACCGCAACCCTGGTGGGCGGTACCTCGGCCATCCGGGATGCCGCGGGTACGCCTCTGACCACTACCAGCTGGACGTTCACCACGGGCCCCGCGCCCACGGTCACCAGCTACAGCCCTGGCAGCAATGCCCTCCTGGTCCGCAGGAGCAGCAACGTCAGTGCCACCTTCAGCGAGACGGTCCAGGGGGTTGGTACGGCCACCTTCACCCTGAAGAACGCTTCCACCGGGGCGGTGGTGGCGGCAACGGTCTACCGCAACGGCACCACCAACCAGTGGATCCTCGATCCCCAGGCAGCATTGGCCGCCAAGACCCGGTACACCGTGACGCTGACCGGTGGCGCCACCGGCATCCAGGACCTGGCAGGGAACCCGCTCGCCTCCCGCAGCTGGCAGTTCACCACGGGCTCGTTCTAGCCGCCAACCTGCCGGACCACCGAGGCGCCCGCCCTGGACCATGTGTCCAAGGCGGGCGCCGTGGTGTCCAGCCCTGATGGAGTGAATGGCGGTTCACCGGGATAATCTTCAGCCTAGGCATTTACCATGGCCGTTATTCGGCATGGCTAAAACAGGGCGCAGGGACGGGCAGCACATTGGCACATAATTCAGCAGGTTCCGCAGTCAGGGAAAATGGCAACGGCCGGTGGCGTACTTTCCATGAGAAGTTCGTGGTGGAGGAGCGGTATATCGACCCTGCCGACCGGCGCCGCCTCTACCGGACGTCGGTGGTCCTGGCCGTGGTGGGGCTGGCCCTCTTCATTGCCACGCTGGTCAGCGTTGTCCAGGCCGACGGACTTTCCTTCGCCGACCACCCGGTGCATGACTGGCTCCTGACGACACGTTCAGCGGCAGTGACGGCCATCATGATCTTCCTGGCGGTGTTCTTCGGCCCCGTCGCGCTGCCCATCATCATCCTGGTGGTGATCCTCATCTGGGGATTCGCGGCCAAACATGCCTGGCGCCCCATCCTGCTGGCCGCGGCCATGCTGACCGGGGTGATCATCTCCCAGATCATCCTGCATATCGTCCAGCGCTCGCGCCCACCCGTGGACCAGATGCTGTTCGGTGCGGACCAGACCTTCTCGTTCCCGTCCGGGCACGTGCTGGGGGCCTGTGACTTCCTGCTGGTGGGTGCCTACCTGATCTTCTCCCGCCACAGGAACCCGCGGGCTGCGGTCTTCGGATTTATCGGCGCCGGGATCGGGATCGTCCTGGCCATCGCCAGCCGCCTGTACCTCGGATACCACTGGCCCACGGACACGCTTGCTTCGTTCTCCCTCTCGCTGCTCATCCTGGGCGGCGTCATCGCCCTGGATACCTGGCGAACCGCCCGCGTCCCCGGGGAACCTGTCACCGGAGAGCTGTCAAAGGAAGAATCTTCCCGGGAGTGAAATCTGCACTCCGGGCCTGGCCACTGCCGGGCCTGGTCACTGCGGCCGGGAACGGGCGCGCTTCAGGGCGCGGTGGAGTTTAACGTTCGCTGCCTCCAGCTCCAGGACCTTGGCAACGCCCGCCAGGTTCAGCCCTTCTTCGAGGAGCTCGCCAATCCGCAGCAGCACGGCAATATCATCTTCGCTGTACTGGCGGGTTCCGCCGGCAGTCCGCGACGGTGTCAGCAGCCCCTTTGTTTCATAAAGCCTGATGTTCTGCTGTCCCGTTCCCGTAAGCTCGGCCGCCACCGAGATCGCGTACAGCGCCCTTGAGCCGGGGGAGCGGGCGCTGCGTCCTGCATCAGGTCCTGCCATTTCTTCTCCCAAAATCGGTCCAGCCGGTGTCTTGCTTCAGTTTCCCACCAGTGCTATAAAAAATCTATATCCACCACCATAGATTACGCGGAGGTGGGTAACCACAGATCCAACACCTGGAAGCTGAAGGAGTGGGAAATGATGTTGATGCGTACCGACCCGCTCCGTGAGCTGGACCGGCTCACGCAGCAGGTCTTTGGAACCACCGCCCGCCCGGCTGCCATGCCCATGGACGCCTGGCAGGAGGACGGCGAATTCGTGGTGGCGTTCGATCTTCCCGGCGTGAAGCTGGACTCGCTGGACCTGAACGTTGAACGGAATGTCCTCACCGTCCGCGCGGAGCGCCAGGACCCCACACAGCCCAACGTCGAGCTGGTGGCCTCGGAGCGTCCCCGCGGTGTGTTCAGCCGCCAACTGATCCTGGGCGACACCCTGGACACGGAGAAGATCAAGGCCAGCTACGACCAGGGCGTCCTGACCCTGCGGATTCCGATGGCTGAGCAGGCCAAGCCACGCAAGATCGAGATCAAGACCCAGCAGGGCGAGATGCACCAGATTGGCACCTAGGTCCATGCTTTCCAGCCCGTGCCCCTGCCTTCCCGGCAGGGGCACGGGCTGAAGAGGAGGCTGGGATGACTGACCCCCCTGATTACTACGCCATCCTGGGGGTGGGCCGTGATGCCACCCGGCAGGACATCTCCCACGCGTACCGCGCCCTGATGCGCAGCCACCATCCGGACATGGACGGCGCCCGCGCTGACGGCGATGGCGGCGGGGGCGCGCAATCGAAGGCGGACAAACCGGCGAAGAACGTGGACCCTGGACAGGGGGACCAACTCCTGCGGATCATGCAGGCGTTCAACGTGCTGGGGGACCCGGAACGGCGTGCCGCGTACGACAGGAAGCTGGCGGCACCGGCACCCACGATCATTCCCGTCCGGAAAGTCCGCAGTACCCGGGGACCGTCCGGGCCCGTCATCCGCATCACTCCGGTGCGGTGGGAAAGCGGACCCTGGGCCTGAACACACAACCTTTAAACACTTTCCAAGGAGGCGGAACACCGCATGAGCGAGTGGCGGCGCTACGATTCACACCTGATCCCCGCGTTCCATGAACGTTTTGAGCAACGGTGGGGCGCCGGCACCGCGCCCTTCCTGGACCCCGAGGCGCATGAACAGCCGCTGCCCCGGGCACAGTGGATCAACCCGGCCACGGGTGCCGCCCTTGCCGTCGTCCCGGTCTGGACCGCCGACGAGCGGCAACAGCGCTCGTTCGGGGTGTTCTACCTGCCGCCAGGCGGGGACATCTGGGTCCTCCGGCCCGGGTACACCGGTTACCTGGAACCATCCGACGGCGACACCGAGCATCTCGTGACCCTGCGCAATGATGCGTTCCGCAAAGCAGTGGCGCACGCCAAGGAGTTCCTTTTCGGTTCGCAGTAGCAGCGGTGCCGGGCGCGGGTTGCTGCTCGTCAGCCGCCCTCCGCTATGACATTCTGGGACGTACCCTGACCACCGTGACCAAAAGGCTGGACCCCAAATGCACATCTCCGCCAAGGACCTCGCAGCACTCATCCCCCCGGGGTTCACCCTTGGCGTTGCCACCGCAGCATTCCAGATCGAGGGGGCACTGGACGAGGACGGACGCGGTCCAGCAGCCTGGGACAGGTTCGCAGCCAAGCCTGGTGCAATCGTGGAGGACCACAGCCCGGTGGTGGCCACAGACCACTACCACCGGATGCCCCAGGATGTGGCCCTCCTGAAGCAGCTGGGCGTTGACTCCTACCGGTTCTCCTTCTCCTGGCCGCGCATCCAGCCCGGCGGCACCGGCCCCGCCAACCGCGCCGGCCTGGCGTTCTACGACCGGCTCCTGGATGAGCTCCTGGCCAGCGGCATCTCGCCGATGGCCACCATCTACCACTGGGATACACCCTTGGAACTGGAGGAAGCCGGCGGGTGGATGAACCGGGACACCGCCTACCGCCTGGGTGAATACGCCGCCATCCTGGCCGAGGCGTTCGGGGACAGGGTGGCCCGCTGGGTCACCATCAACGAACCGGCGACGGTTAGTGCCAATGGCTATGCATTTGGGCTGCATTCGCCGGGCAAGGAGCTGGCACTGGGCGCCTTCCCCACCGTCCACCACCAGCTGCTGGGCCATGGGCTGGCTGTCCAGGCACTGCGCGCGGCGAAGGTGCCGGGCGAAATTGGCATGACCAACGTCTACTCACCCATGGTGCCGAACTCGATCAACCCGCTGGACAAAATCAGCGCCGGGATCATGGACCTGGGCCAAAACCGGCTTTACGCGGACCCCGTCCTCACGGGTAAGTACCCGGACCTGATCCGTGCCGCAAAGTTCTTCAGCTCCTTTGAGCACCCCGAAGAGGACATGGAGATCATTTCCCAGCCCCTGGACTTCTACGGGCTCAACTACTACATGCCCACCAAGGTGGCGGCCGGGCCGGGCGGCGGGACCGTTCCGTCAAGCATGGCGGAGGCCATGGGCAGCGACCTCAGCGCGACGGGCAGCGGCGCAACGCCGTTCCACGTCGAGACCTGGCCGGAAGCCGACATCACCGCCTACGGCTGGCCGGTCAAACCGGAGTACATGGCGGTTGCCCTGAAGGAAATGGCAGAGCGGTACCCCAACCTGCCCCCGGTGATCATCACCGAAGGCGGCGCCAGCTTCGAGGACATCATTGTCCGGGACAAGTCCACCAACACCCGCTTCATTCCGGACGAACGCCGGCTGAAGTACCTTTCCGACCACCTGGAAACGGCGCTGCGCGCAACGGCGCCCGGCGGCGTGGCGGAGTCCATGGATCTCCGCGGCTATTACGTGTGGTCCTTCCTGGACAACTTCGAGTGGTCCGCCGGCTACAACCAGCCGTTCGGCCTCCTGCACGTGGACTTCGAAACGCTGGAGCGGACCCCCAAGGCGTCCTACTTCTGGTTCCAGGAACTCATCGAGGAACGCGACCTCGCCGCAGCGGCGGAGCTGGCCATCGCCCAGGCGGTGGTCCCGGATCTTCTGGTCGAGGAAGGTGTGGAGGGCACCGAAGCGCCCGACGACGGCGCGGCGCTGGGGGCCAGCGCCTAGGTGTACTCAGTCAGTAGGTTGGTTGCACCTGCTGATCGGTGGGTTGCCTCCGAGGCTGCCGTGGGGCCGGTGGTTGTTGTAGAAGTCTAGCCAAGGCTGCAGAGCGTCTGTGCGGGCCTGGT
>NZ_JBHDJA010000038.1:0-23957 GCF_041877125.1 Arthrobacter sp. E44 | reverse complement strand
GATGGGCCGTGCGTTGGAAGCCCGCTTTGAACGCCTTCGCCATCACCTTCAGCGACCGATTCCCGGCAGCTGAAAACTACTAAAGGAAACCGCCGGATACACCGTTAATGAGATAGTCCCTGATGTGTTTGTTACCAGTCCCTCACGGAACTTCGTCACCCTCCGGATCACTACCGAGGATGGGGTGACGGGGATTGGTGACGCCACGCTGAACGGTCGCGAGCTGGCGGTTGCCGCGTATCTGCGGGAGCATGTGGCGCAGTTGTTGATCGGGAAGGATCCGCATCGGATTGAGGATACGTGGCAGTTCCTGTACCGGAGTGCGTATTGGCGGCGTGGGCCGGTGACGATGGCGGCGATCGCCGCGGTGGATATGGCGTTGTGGGATATCAAGGGCAAGCTGGCGGGGATGCCGGTGTACCAGCTCCTCGGTGGTGCTTCCCGGAGTGGGTTGCGGGCGTATGGGCATGCGTCGGGGGCCGATATTGAGTCGTTGTTTGATTCGGTGCGGGAGCATTTGGAGTTGGGGTATAAGTCGATCCGGATCCAGACGGCGGTGCCGGGGATCAAAGCTGTGTATGGGGTCGCGGCGCAGGCGCAGGCGTCGGGGGAGCGGTATGACTATGAGCCGGCGGGCCGGGGTGCGTTCCCGGTGGAGGAGGACTGGGACACCCGGGCGTACCTGAGGCACCTGCCGGGGGTGTTTGAGGCGGTGCGGAATGAGTTCGGTCCGGAGATCCCGTTGTTGCATGATGGGCATCACCGGATGACGCCGATCCAGGCGGCGAAGCTGGGCAAGGCCCTGGAACCGTATGACTTGTTCTGGTTGGAGGACTGCACCCCGGCGGAGAACCAGGAAGGGCTGCGCCTGGTGCGCCAGCACACCACGACGCCGCTGGCGATCGGGGAGATCTTTAATACGGTGTGGGATTACCAGACGCTGATCAAGGAGCAGCTGATTGATTATGTGCGGGCGGCGTCCACGCACTTTGGCGGGATCTCCCCGTTGAAGAAGGTGATGGATTTCGCGGCGCAGTACCAGATCAAGTCCGGTTTCCATGGGCCGACGGATATTTCCCCGGTGGGGTTCGCGGCGCAGCTGCATGTGGGGTTGGCGATCCATAACTACGGGATCCAGGAGTACATGCAGCATTCGGTGAAGACCAACGAGGTGTTCGAGCAGTCCATGACGTTCGTGGACGGGTACCTGCACCCGGGCGACAAGCCGGGCATCGGCGTGGAATTCAACGAAGAAGCCGCCGCCGCTTACCCGTATCAGCAGGCCTACCTGCCCTACAACCGCCTCGTCGACGGCACCGTCCACGACTGGTAAGCCCTTCCCGTTGACCCCGCCGCCAGCCGGTGTGAGGATGGCGCCATGAACCAGATCGCCGCCTTCTACACCGGCCCCGGGAGGCTTGTAGCGGCCATCAGCGCTGCCCTGGACGCGGCCGGTGTGGACCGCGCAACGCTGCGGACGGCCGATCTCGCTGCTGTTGACGAGTTCCACATCCGTGGCCGCAGGGCAACCCTGGAAATCGTGGAAGCACTCGGACTCACCGCCCAGTCCCATGTACTTGACCTCGGCAGCGGACTGGGAGGTCCCGCGCGGACGCTCGCCGAGCTGACAGGGTGCACCGTCACAGGTGTCGACCTCACCCCGGACTTCTGCCAGGTGGCGGCCGCGCTCTCGGAATGGACAGGCCTGTCCCACCGCACCCGTTTCCAGGTGGGGGACGCAACAGCCACCGGTCTTCCCGACGGGTCCGTCGACGCGTCACTAAGTGTGCATGTGGCCATGAACATCCCCAACAAGCACGCGCTCTATGCGGAAGCCTTCCGGGTCCTTCGGCCGGGCGGCCGGTTCGTGGTTTATGACGTTCTGCAGGGTGAAGGCGGGGCAGTGCACTACCCGGTGCCGTGGGCTGCTGGCCCCTCGACAAGCTTTCCCGCGACCCTGGAAGACATGCGCGAACTCCTCCCCGCGGCAGGTTTTAATGTGATCTCGGAAGTCGACTCGTCGGACGAGAGCCTCGCCTGGTTCCAGCAGATGCTCGCCAAAATCCAACGGGACGGGCCGCCGCCGGTGACGTTCGCGACCTTCCTCGGCGAGAGCTTCGCTCAGATGACTGCCAATCAGGTAGCCAACCTCGCAGAACGGCGCATCCGGACCGTCATGTTTGTGTGCACAAGGCCGTCCTGACGGGTTGTGCACCTTTGAAGCCGGGCGGCGCCTACTCCGCAGCGCCCCACAGCGCTTTACGGAGCAGTCGCTTCAACTCCTGCGACTCCTCCCCGGACAGCACCGCAAGCTGATTCAGCTCCGCAACATCCATGGCAGCGCGGGCCTTGGCGTGCATCTTCCGCCCCTCCGCGGTGGAGACGATGATTTTGGCCCGTCGGTCCTGCTTTCCCTGCGCGCGCTCAACAAGGCCCCGCCATTCCAGGTCGTCCACCAGCGTGGACACTTGGCCCGGCTCAAGGTTCAGGAACTCGGCGACCTCGCGCGGAGTCGGCTCAAGTCCACTGCAAGCCAGCGCCAGGATGGAGAAGGAACGCTCGCGGAGTGCAAAGTCTGCCAGTGCCCGTTTGTTGAGTCCTGCTCCCCTTTCATGCAGCCGGGCGAGAAGGACGCCCACGTCGCTGCCCATCCTGGATGCCGCGAGGCGCGGGGGCTGAATTTCGGTGCCCAAGGCGGCCATCACAACTCCGGTTTTGGTAAAACAATCGTCGACTTATCGAAGGATCCATATTTTCATGAATCGCGGGTGGGAACCGACATCGGCAGAATCTCGGGCAGGCGGCAGCATGTGATGGGGCCCGCCGTTGTTACCGTTCACGGTCATCAATTGGCGGAACCATCCCAGCCGGTGCCAGCATGGTTGGATGCTTGAGGCAACTAAACCCCAGAATTCCCCGGATGGGGCACCCGTCAACCCTGCGCTGGAAGCGGAAAGCAGGATCGCCCGTATCGCCGTGACGGTGTTCCCCATCCTTGTGGTGGCCGCAGGCATCATCGGCTTCCTGCTCCCCGGAGTCTTCAAGCCCATTGCCCCCAGCGTTCCGTACCTGCTGGGCATCATCATGTTCTGCATGGGCCTGACGCTCACGCCGCCCGACTTCGCCGCGGTGGCCAAGCGCCCGTGGGCGGTGGCCCTGGGCATCGTTGCCCACTACATCATCATGCCCGGAGCCGGCTGGCTGATCGCCGGGGCCCTCAACCTTGAGCCCGAGCTGGCCGTCGGCGTCATCCTGGTGGGCTGCGCCCCCTCCGGAACGGCCTCCAACGTGATGGCCTTCCTGGCCAAGGGCGATGTTGCCCTCTCCGTAGCGGTTGCCTCCGTTTCAACGATCATCGCACCGATCGTCACCCCGCTGTTGGTCCTGTTCCTCGCCGGCTCCTACCTCCAGATTGATGCGGCCGGCATGGTGGGGGACATCGTCAAGACCGTGCTGCTGCCGGTGGTTGCCGGCCTCCTCGCCCGGCTGTTCCTCAAGAAGCTCGTCGCGAAGGTGCTGCCGGCACTGCCATGGGCGTCCGCCGTCGTGATCTCCCTGATCGTGGCCATCGTGGTGGCCGGCAGCGCCAGCAAGATCATCAGCGCCGGGGCCATTGTGTTCCTCGCCGTGGTGCTGCACAACGGCTTTGGGCTGGGCCTGGGTTACCTGGCCGGCAAGCTGGGCCGGCTGGACGACAAGGCCCGGCGTGCCCTTGCCTTCGAGGTGGGCATGCAGAACTCGGGCCTGGCCGCCACGCTGGCCACTGCGCACTTCACCCCGCTGGCCGCACTGCCGTCCGCCGTGTTCTCGCTGTGGCACAACATCTCCGGCGCCATCGTGGCTGCCTGGCTGGCCCGGCGTCCGCTCCAGGACAAGCGCGAAGACAGGACAAGCGCCAGCCTCACAAAACAGGCCTGACCAGCGCGATCACCTGTCCACTCACAGGAAAAGCCCGTTTCCCCTCCCCGATTGTGGGTACAGAATCCGGTGGGACAACGTCGTCTTACGCGGTCCCGCCAGTTCCGGACAGGAGATGGACAGATGACTCGGATTGACCGAATAGCTGAACCATGGGGGACAAGGACGCCGTACGGCAGCGGCGGTGATTGGCCGGTCAGGGTGGACACGCACCTGGCCGAGGGGGTGGCTCCGGAGGACGTGGACCGGTGGGTCCAGACGGCGTCGCTCCTCCACTCAAACGGCGACGCCATGGATATCGCCGTCAAGGACAACCGGATCGTCGGGGTGCGCGGCCGGGCCGTGGACCGCGTCAACCACGGCCGGCTGGGCCCGAAGGACCTGTACGGCTGGCAGGCGAACGCGTCCCCTGACCGCCTCACCAAACCCCTTGTCCGCGAGGGCGGAAAACTGGTGGAAACCGACTGGGACACCGCCATGCAGCGCGTGGTGGACCGGTCCAAGGCGCTGCTCGCGGAACAAGGCCCCAGCGCCATCGGCTTCTACACCACCGGCCAGCTCTTTTCCGAGGAGTACTACACCCTGGGCGCGGTGGCGCACGGCGGGATCGGCACCAACCATGTGGACGGCAACACCCGGCTCTGCACGGCGACCGCGGGTGAGGCGCTGAAGGAGTCGTTCGGCTGCGACGGCCAGCCCGGCTCCTACACCGACGTGGACCATGCGGACGTCATCGCCCTCTACGGGCACAACGTGGCCGAAACCCAGACCGTCCTGTGGACCAGGATGCTGGACCGCCTGGCCGGGCCCAACCCGCCCAAGATCATCTGCGTGGACCCCCGCATGACACCCGTGGCCAAGGCTGCCACGCTGCATTTGGCCCCGCGTCCGGGCACGAACGTGGCGCTGATGAACGGCATCCTGCACGAGATCATCAGCAACGGCTGGGTGGACCACGAGTACATCAACGCGCACACCGTGGGCTTTGCGGAGCTCGAAAAAGAGGTCAAGAACTATCCGCCCGCGCTGGTTGCAGAAATCTGCGGCGTTCCGGCGGAGCAGATCTCCGAGGCCGCGAGCATCATCGGCCACGCCGAAAGGCTTCTGTCCACCGTCCTGCAGGGCTTCTACCAGTCCAACCAGGCCACCGCGGCTGCGGTCCAGGTCAACAACGTGAACATCATCCGGGGCATGCTGGGCAAGCCCGGCTGCGGCATCCTGCAGATGAACGGCCAGCCTACGGCAGAAAATACCCGGGAATGCGGGGCCGACGGCGACCTGGCCGCCTTCCGGAACTGGTCCAACGACGCACACATCAAGGACCTCGCAAGGGTTTGGAACATCGACCCTATGTCCATCCCGCACTATTCTCCGCCCACCCACGTCATGCAGATGATGCGGTACGCGGAGGACGGCTCCATTCGGATGTTGTGGGTCAGCGGCACCAACCCCGCCGTCTCGCTGCCAGAGCTGGCACGTATCCGCGGAATCCTGGAACAGGAGCGGCTGTTCCTTGTGGTCCAGGACATCTTCCTGTCCGAGACCGCCCAGCTGGCCGACGTGGTGCTCCCAGCGGCCACGTGGGGTGAGAAGACCGGCACGTTCACCAACGTGGACCGCACCGTCCACCTTTCGGAGAAAGCTGTCGACCCGCCCGGCGAGGCCCGGCCCGACCTGGATATCTTCATCGACTATGCGCACCGGATGGGCCTGCAGGACAAGGACGGGCAGCCGCTGATCAAGTGGAATGATTCCGAGTCCGCCTTTGAAGCCTGGAAGGAATGCACCCGGGGGCGGCCCTGCGACTACACCGGCATCACCTACGACAAGCTGCGGGGCGGATCCGGCATCCAGTGGCCGTGCAATGAGGAGAACCCGGACGGCACGGAGCGGATCTACGCCGACGGGAAGTTCTGGGCGCACCCGGAGTACTGCGAAACCTACGGCCGCGACCTCATCACCGGAGCACCCGTGGACCCGTCCGAGTACAAGGCCCTCAACCCGGAGGGCAAGGCCATCATCAAGGCCGCCGAGTACATGCCGCCGCACGAGCTGCCCAGCCAGGACTTTCCGCTCCAGCTCATCACGGGCCGCACGCTCTACCAGTTCCACACGCGGACCAAGACGGGACGGGCGCCGGAGTTGAACGCGGCGGCACCGGACGTCTGGGTCGAGTTGTCAGCGGACGACGCCGGCGCGTACGGGATTGCCGAGGGCGACCTTGCGGAGGTGGCGACGCCCCGTGGTTCCGTCCGTGCCAAGGTGCGGATCAGCGGCATCCGGAACGGCGTGCTTTTCCTGCCGTTCCATTACGGCTATTGGGACACCGACGGCGGCCACCAGCCGGACGGGGCGGGCCGGGCGGCGAACGAGCTGACCATTACCGACTGGGACGCCGCGTCCAAGCAGCCCATCTTCAAGACGGCAGCTGCGCGCGTCACCAGGGTTTCCGCCGGCGACGGTCCGTCCCCGGCACCCACCACCACAGCCTCGGCTCCGGTGGGCGGTTTTCCGGAAGGGGCCTCGACCAAGGGAATTCCGTCCGCGCTGGCCGATGAGGCTACGCAGATCGCGGGAGGTGCACGATGAAATTCGGGCTTGTACTTGAGGAAATGCACCGGTCCGAAAACGACCTGGCGCACCATTTGTTGACCATCTCCGAACGGCACAAGGTGGACCACGAGGTCTATCACCTGGCCCGGGACCTGGCGCGCTGGTCACAGCAGCATGTCCGGGACATCGCCGCCATGGGCAAGAACTACGGGCTGGACCTTGACCCTGAGCCGCGGGACGAAATGGGATTGATGGAAACCATCCGCGAAAAGGGCAGCGAAATGGTGGGCCGGCGCCCCGAGACCGGCATGCTGCTGCTGCGGGACCTCAGGGAGCTCTACCTGAAGGCCTGCGGCGTATCGGCAGACTGGGAGCTGCTGGCCCAGGCTGCCCAGGGAATGAAGGACAAGAAGCTGCTGGGACTTGCCGGGAAGTGCCACCCCCAGACCATCCGCCAGATGAAGTGGGCCAATGGCAAGCTGAAGGAATCCGCCACGCAGGTCCTGGTCAGTTAGGGGAACCCCGTCAGCTGACGGTCCCGGCGGCGGCCTGGCCGGCGGCGGCCTGGCCGGCGGCGGCCTGGCCGGCGGCGCGGGCTTCCTGCAGGTGTGCCATCAGTGCCTGCAGCTGGTCCGCACTCCAAGGAAGCGGCCGGCTCAGTTCGGCGCTGTTCCCGTTCCACATGCTGCGGGCGGCGGCTTTGGTGCCCTCGCTGCTGTGGAACCTGGAACCCAGTTCATCCCAGCGGTGAACCAGCTCCCTGGCCTCCGGGCTGTTGGCCGGGACGCCGCCGTCGACCTGGCGCAGGCCTTCGTCGACCAGGCCCACCCACTCGGTTCTTGATTGATCGGTTGTTTCTTGCCCGAGCTGGCCGCGCCGCTCGTCGAGTTCCCGTCGTTGGTCCTCGGTGAAGTAGTTCTCAAACATGTTCATCCTTTCCAAGACAGTGGTGAAGTAGGCGGGGCCGGCATCCCCGTGATCGGTAAGGCGTCCCAGCAGATCCCTGATGGTCCGCTGGAGCTGCTCCAGCTGCAGGGCTTGCTCGCCCAAGGCGTTGAGCTGGCGCAGCAACAGCCTTGGCAGCGACTCCGCGTCCCCGCCGTCGGCCCCGTCCAACGCTGCAGCGATCCCACCAAGCGGCACCCCCAGGCTCCGCAGGGTTCGGATGCCGTAGAGGCGCCTCAGGTCCTGCTCCGTGTAGCGGCGGTGGCCTGAAGAGGTCCGGACGCTTGCCCGGAGGAGGCCGATGCTGTCGTAGTGGTGCAGCGCCCTGACGGTGACGCCGGTTGCGGCAGCCAGTTCGCCAATGCTCCAGATGCGCTCGTCCCGATCTTCCATACCGCCAACCGTAGGACCTGACGCGGCGTCAGGTTCAACCTCTGCCGGCAAGCCGCCGTCCCCCTGCTAGCCCTCACATTCCTTGCAGTACTTCTTGCCGTCCTTCTCCCGCGCCAACTGGCTGCGGTGGTGGACCAGGAAGCAGGACATACAGGTGAATTCGTCTGCCTGCACCGGGACCACCTGGATGAGGAGCTCCTCGTTGGAGAGGTCAGCGCCGGGCAGCTCAAAGCTGTCCGCGAGGTCCGTTTCGTCCATGTCGGGAGCGGCCTCCCGGCGGCCGGACTTATCGGACTTGAGCTCCTCCAGGGCGACGTTCGGCTCTTCCTCGGGAGTCACCCGCGGAGCGTCGTAGTCAACTGACATGTGGTGTGTTCTCCTGTCCAGGATTCGGTGCCCAGATTGTTCTGAACAGATCCACAACGCAGGACGCGCGCAACTAATTCCCATGGCCGCGGGTGGATTTCCGAGGACCTCATTCTAAGAATGAATACGGTGGTTGGCCGCCGTGTGGTGGTGATCGAGTCTCCATCCCGGGTAGTAGGTAGACTGGTATACCTACTACCCGCTAGGGAGTCCCATGACTGCTGCAGGCGTTCCGGTCACCCCTTCCACCGGCATTGCGGCACGGCCGCGGCGCCGCGCCCGGGAGCTGCTGCTTGAGGCGGCTGCCCGCCTTTTCTATGCGAACGGCGTGGCCGCTACCGGAATCGATACCATCACCGCCGAGGCGGGCGTTGCCAAGAAGAGCCTCTACAACAACTTCAGCTCCAAGGCAGACCTGGTGACGGGTTACCTCGAAGCCCGGCACGGGGAATGGCTGGGGCTCTACCGCAAGAGGCTGGAATCGGCCCACACCCCGCGTGAACAGGTGCTGGCAGTCTTCGATGCGTACCTGGACCACGCCAACGTCGCATACCAGCACGGGTTCCGGGGCTGTGGGCTCCTCAATGCCGCAGCGGAGCTGCCCGCCAGGGAGCCGGGCAGGGTCGCGGTGCGCCGCCACAAGGAGGAGGTGCAGCAACTCCTCGCGGAACATGTGGCCACCCTGCTGCCCGGACAGCAGGAACGGACGCGGGCAACCGCCGCTCACCTGGCGTTCCTGCTCGAAGGCGCCATGGCCAGGGCAGGCCTGGAGGGAACCGACGTACGCCTGAAGGAGGCGCGGCACATCGCCGGGCAACTGCTGGATGCCCTGTGAGCGGCAGTCAAAACCACCCGAAGGCCCAACTCTGGGGTGCCCTGGCCGTCGTGGCCGCATCGGTCCTCTGGGGCACCACTGGTACCGCTGCCACCTTCGCCCCAGGCGTGAGCCCGCTGGCCATCGGCGCTGCGGCGATGGGCCTGGGCGGTTTGCTGCAGGCCCTTTACGCGGCCCGTCATATCGCGAGCCATTCGGCCGCCCTGCTGGAGCGGTGGCGCCTGGTGTCGCTTGGTGCGGTGGCCGTGGCTGTCTACCCGTTGGCCTTTTACACCTCGATGCACCTGTCCGGCGTAGCAGTGGGAACCGTTGTCTCTATTGGCTCTGCCCCGGTGGCGGCGGCCCTCATTGAACGCTTCGGGGACCGGAAACCCCTGAGCCGGCGATGGGCTCTCGGAGCCCTATTGGGAGTCGGCGGAGCGGCTTTGCTGTCCTTCGCCGGGCACGCACCGGCGGAATCAGCCTCCACAGGGGCGGGCGGCGATCCGTGGACCTCGACGGCGGGCATCCTCCTGGGGCTGCTGGCCGGCAGCACCTATGCCCTCTACTCCTGGGCGGCACACCGGCTGACCGGCCAAGGGCTCACCGCCAGGGCCGCCATGGGTGCGGTGTTCGGGCTGGGCGGGCTCCTCTTGATGCCGGTCCTCGCGGCAACGGGCGGCCCGCTGCTGGAGTCCTGGCGCAGCGTCGGTGTGGGTGCCTACATGGCGGTGGTCCCGATGTTTGCCGGGTACCTTCTGTTTGGCTGGGGCCTGGCGCAGGTCGGGGCGAGCACAGCCACCAGCATTTCCCTGCTCGAAACGGTCGTGGCCGCCGTCCTGGCGGTGCTCGTGGTGGGCGAACGGCTTCCGGCACTTGGCTGGCTTGGCGCCGCCGTTGTCCTGGCCAGCCTGTTCATCCTCACGCCGCGGCGGAAGAGGCCCCGCCCGGGGCCGGGGCGCGTTAGACCAAAACTGTCAGCCGGTGGGCTGGCGCCCAGCGCTTCGGGCCAGCACAGTGGGGCCCAGCAGCAGGCAGGCGCCGAGCCCCAGCAACAGAATCCCTAGCACCACCGCTCCGGGCGCAGGGAGCCCCGCCCCGGCGATGATGAGCACCACGCCGATCAGGGCCGCTGCCATTCCAGGGAACAGTCCGGAGGGAAAACGGCGTGCGGGATAGCCGGACAGCAGCTCCATGGCCAGGTGGGGATCATCCGCGATCAGTCCCAGTTCCAGTTCCTTGAGCAGGCGTCGTTCCTCATCGGACATCGGCATGGCAGGCCCCTGTTTCCCTGGGAGGCGGTATCGATATTGACCGTAGGAGTGTTCTACCGGTTAGTCAATAGCACCAGAGGCAGTGAGCCGGGCCCCCGCGTGCCGGTGTTACCCGGCCACGTCGTAGCGCAGTTCATCCCCCATTACCCGCACGCCCTTGGTGGGTACATGCGGAACCGCCTTGCCCGGCGGCATCAGGTGCTCGACGGGCAGGCCGGCCAGCAGGAGGCAATGATCGGAAATGAGCCGGCGGTGGCAGCGCCACCAGACTGTTTCGCTGCACATGATCGCGGTCCGCGCCGCCTGCGAGCCGGCAACGAGTTCTGCAGCGGCGGCCAGGAAGTCCCCTGTGCGCATGTAACCGGCGTAGGCGCGGAACGATTCGTTCCGGAGGGCAGTATCGGGTGAGTCCGGGAGCAGCTTCCGGAACCCGCCCAGCCGTTTCTCCCAGCGGTAGCCGATGCCCGCGTCGGGCAGCCATTCCGCCATCATGTCCTTGCCGAAGTGCGGATGCTTGCGGCTGCCGGGCCCAATCCGCACGTCCACCAGTGATGTCACCCCCGCGCTCCCCAGCAGCGCGGTGAAATCCGTCTGGGAGGCGGTGCCGTGACCTACCGTGAACAGGGTTTCCATCCCAGCCATCATAGGCAGGCGGATGGCGAGGGATCAGGCAGGCTGTGGCAGGCAGGGTACGACGGCGGCCGGCGGCTATGTGGTTCGCCGCTCCTTGGGTGCCGTCCCCGCCAAGCCGACTACCGCCGTCGCAGTTCCGCGAACTCGATCGAGGGGACAATGGCGCCCGCGTCCCGCTCCACGAAGTTGGTGCCCGGCGGCACCAGGTCGTCGATGGCGTCCAGGACGGACTCGCCCAGCCGGACGTCCGCCGCGCGGAGATATGCGTTGAGGTGTTCCTCGCTGCGCGGGCCGATGATCACGCTGCTGATGGCGGGGTGGGTCAGGGCAAAGCCCACGGCCAGGTCCACCAGGGACAGCTCCAGCTTGTCCGCCAAGCGGGCCAACGAGTCTGCGGCAAGCAGCTTCCGTTCACTGGCGGGCCCGGAGATGTCGTACCGGCCCGGCAAGGTGTGCACCCGGGTGGGCGGCTTGCCCGACTCCAGGACGAAGCTGCCGGACAACCAGCCGCCGGCCAGCGGGCCATAGGCAAGCACCCCCAGCCCGTACTGCTGCGCGATGGGCAGGACGTCCCGCTCATTGCCACGGACCAGCATCGAGTACGGAACCTGATTGCCCAGGGGCGGGATCAGGTGGTTGGTGGTGGCCAGCCACTGCGCCTCGACAAGCTGCGCGGGCGTGAACACCGAGGTGCCGTAATACAGGATCTTGCCCTGGCGAATCAGGTCATTGAGGGTGGTGATGGTTTCCAGGACGTCGGTGTTGTAATCCGGCCGGTGCGCCTGGTAGAGGTCGATCCGGTCTGTTTGGAGCCGGCGCAGGCTGCCCTCCACGGCCTGCGTGATCCAGCGCCGGGAGTTCCCGGAGTGCGCGGGATTGGAGCTCATCTGGCCGTGGAACTTGGTGGCCAGGAAGACGTCGTCCCGGCGGCCGCGGAGCACCCGGCCCACCACTTGCTCGGACTCGCCCTGGGAGTAGACATCCGCGGTATCAATCGCCGTGATGCCCGCGTCCAGCGCGGCGTGGATGATGCGGATGCTCTCATCCGCACCTGTGGGGGCGCCCTGGGGGCCGGTCCCTTCGCCGAAGTTCATGGTGCCAAGGGTGAGGGGACTGATGGGGGTTCCGGACCTGCCGAACACCCGCAGTTCGCTGAGGCTCATCCGTGGTCTCCTCCATCTGGTTGCCATGCCTTGGGTCGTCACGAGGCTACACAGATACGGCAGGCCGCCGCAGAATCCAGCCTTAGTCCTTCGCTTTTCGTCGCAGGGAGTAACGCAGGCAGCGGTAATGACGTTTTATGGCGCGCATGCGGTGGGGAAGAGCGCCTATATTGAGGCATGAGCACCCCTACAAGTGGCGATGAGTTCGTCCAACTGCACGACCTCATCATTGGCAGCAGCAACGTGGCTGACTTCCTGACTGAGCTCTCCACGGTTGCCGCTTCAACGCTCAGTGAATCTGCTGGTGTCTTGATCGAGTGCGGGGTGACGCTCCGGCGCCGCAAGCGCACAGCCACCATTGCCGGCAGCAGTGAACGGGCCGTCGTCCTGGACAAGCTGGAACAGGTTCTGGGGGACGGGCCGTGCATCGCATCACTGGACGCCATGAAGCCGATGGTCCTGTCCGATGTGCGAACCGATACCCGTTGGCCCGCGTACCAGATAGTCCTGGCCGAGAACGGCTGCCGCAGCGCTCTTGGCGTTCCGCTTGCCCTTGATGAGCATCAGTCGGCCGCCCTGAACTTCTTCGCAGCGGAGCCGGATGTGTTTGGCCCCGATGTCGTGCACCGTGCCGAAGGGTTCGCGGACCTGGCCGGACGGGCGTTGCGGCTGGCGCTCCGGATTGCGGACGCCCAGAACCTGGCGGATGACCTGAAGTCAGCGATGGAAAGCCGCACCACCATCGACATGGCCTGCGGGGTGATCATGGCGCAGAACCGGTGTTCCCAGGAGGAAGCCATGGCCCTGCTTACCAAGGCGTCCAGCCACCGGAACCAGAAGCTGCGGGACCTGGCGGGGGAGATCATTGGGCGCGTGAGCGACGGTGCGGTGAGTACGCACTTCGATCCGTAAGCCTGTGACCCCGTCCCGACCCGCCTGCGTGCAGCCCGGGTTTCGCCTCCGCGCCGCCCTGCAATAATCTGAACCAACGGTTGTGCATGGGGGTGTCAGCGCCCGGGTACAACAACAGCAGCACTGTAAGTTCCGGGACCATCACAGACGAGGCGGACACCCATGACGGCTTCAGACCAGCAGCACGCACCACGGCCAGCCATGCCCGCTGACCCTCCCGCCGCTGGCCCTGAACGCGTGGATCCGCACCTGCTGCAGCAACTGGCTGACGCGCACGGCGTGGGTACGTCCTTCCAGGGGTGGGACGGGCTTCCCCACTCCGTTGCGGAATCGACTCTGGTCAAGGTGCTCGCCGCCCTGGGCGTTGTCGCCCGTACCAACCAGCACATCGAGGCTGCGCTGGCCGAGGCGGAACTGGCGCCGTGGCGACGGATGCTGCCGCCCGCCGTCGTCATCAAGCAGGGCGAACCCGCGCAGGTGCCGGTCCACGTCCGGGACGGCGCCACCACGCGCCTAACCGTCACGCTCGAAGCGGGAGCCGGGCTGCGGGAGGCGGTCCAGCAAGACGTCTGGGTACAGCCCCGGGACGTCGACGGCGTCTCGACAGGACGTGCCACCTTCTCCCTTCCCGAGGATCTGCCTTTGGGCTGGCATACCCTGCACGCGGAGTCGGAAGGCGCCACTGCCACCGCAACCCTGGTGGTGACGCCGGCACGGCTGGCCACGGCGAAGCCGCTGGAGGAGCGCCGCGGCTGGGGCCTGGCCACGCAGCTGTATTCCGTCCGTTCAAAGCGGTCGTGGGGCATCGGTGACTTTTCCGACCTCGCAGACCTGGCTGCGATCAGCGGCGCCCGCGGCGCGGACTACGTCCTGGTCAACCCGCTCCATGCGGCGGAGCCGGTGCCGCCCGTCCAGCCCTCGCCCTACTCGCCGTCCACCCGCCGGTTTTTCAACCCGCTGTACATCCGCATCGAGGCCATCCCCGAACTGGCATACCTGCGTCCGCGGAAACGTGCGGCGCTGGAAAAGCTCCATGAGGAAGCGGCAGGGCTGAACAAGGAAGGTGCCCGGCTGGACCGGGACGCCGTGTACGCAGCGAAGCTACAGGCCCTGGAAATGCTGTACCACACGCGCCGATCACCCGCCCGGCAGGCCGCCTTCGATGAATTCTGCCGCCTCTCCGGCAGCGGACTGGAGGATTTTGCGCTCTGGTCCGCCATCCGCGAGGACCTCCCACCCGGCGATCCGCTCTGGAAGGACCCTGCGTACGCCATTGGGAGGCCCGAGGCGGAGGCGCTCCGGGAGAAGCTGGCGGACCGGATCGGGTTCCACCGCTGGCTGCAGTGGATTTGCGACGAGCAGCTGGAGAACGCCCAGCGCACCGCGCTGCGGTCCGGGATGCGGCTCGGCGTGGTGCACGATCTCGCCGTTGGTGTGGACCACAGCAGCGCCGACGCCTGGACGCTGCGCGGCGTGCTGGCCCCCAACACCAGCGTGGGCGCCCCGCCGGACATGTACAACCAGCAGGGCCAGGACTGGGGCCAGCCGCCGTGGCACCCCGCCCGGCTGGCGGAAGCCGGCTACCAGCCGTTCCGCAACATGCTGGCCAACGTGCTCCGGCACGCCGGGGGCATCCGCGTGGACCACATCCTTGGCCTGTTCCGGCTCTGGTGGATTCCCATGGGGAACGCTCCAGGGGACGGCGCCTACGTCCGCTACGACCACGAGGCACTGATCGGCATCCTCGCCCTCGAGGCGCACAGGGCCGGGGCCGTGGTGATTGGCGAGGACCTGGGCACCTTCGAGCCGTGGGTGCGTGATTACCTCGCGGCCCGCGGCATCCTGGGCACGTCCATCCTTTGGTTTGAGTACGACGGCGATTCACCCCTTGCGCCCGAAAAGTACCGGACGCAGGCGCTGGCCAGCGTGAACACCCACGACCTTCCGCCCACCGCCGGCTACCTCGCCGGGGACCACGTGGGGCTGCGGAGCAGGCTGGGGCTGCTGGAACGGTCCGAGGAGGAAGAACGCGCCGAACATAACGCCTCGTTGGAGAAGATGTTCGCCCTGCTGCGCGAGCACGGTTACCTTTCCGAGGGCGCTCCCGGAAGCGCGACCGGGCAGGCAACGGAGGAACACACCATCGAGGCACTGCACCTCCTGCTTGCCCAGGCGCCGTCGGTACTGCTCGGGGTGGCCTTGGTGGATGCGGTGGGGGAGCGGCGGGTCCAGAACCAGCCCGGCACCACGGAGGAGCTGTATCCCAACTGGCAGGTTCCGCTGGGCGGCCCGGACGGCAAACCGGTCTACCTTGACGACCTTCCCGGCAACAAGCGGTTCAATGCACTGCTCGCGGCGGTCGAGGGAGCAATGCACCGCCAATGACCTGTACGGGCCCTAACCGGACGTGAAAACACCGTGGCCCCGCCGCTCCTGGAAGCGGCGGGGCCACGGTGTTTGTTTCGGGGCTGGAACTAGCCTGCGGTGATCACGTGCGTGAAGTGGTCGTACCGGAAGGTGGCCGGACCGCCGTCGTGCTTAAAGACGATGTTGGCCCCAGGCGTTGCGCCTCCCGCCCCATAGCTCACGTCCCACGATTTGTTGAGCGCGGCCTTGAACTCGTAGCTTCCTGCCGGGAGATCCGGCACGGTTAGTTTCCAGACGAGGTCCGCCGGGTCGAGCACCAGCTGTGCCTGGGTGCAGGACGGCTCCCAGTCCGAGGCGCAGCCCAGTTCGCTGTCCATGCTTCCGGCTACCGCGACGGCGCCCGGTTGCTGCGAGGCGTATACGGCGCTGAGCAGGTGGGTGCTGTTGTCGTAGCGGAAGGTGACGCGCCCGCCGGGGTGGTCCAGCACGATGTTCTGCCCGTTGAGCTGGCCATCCGCGCCGTAGTTTTCGTCCCAGCCGCCGTTAAGCGCGGCCTTGTATTCGTACTTCCCGCTCGGGAGGTCTACGGTCAGGCGCCAGATGCGGTCTGGCGGGTCAAGGATCATCTTTGCCTGCGGGCAGGCCGGATCCCATTGGGCGCTGCAGCCCATTGCCTGGTTGAGCGATCCGGCAACCGTGACCGAGTCGGGCTGAGGGGCCTGGCCTACAGTGACCGTCCTCGTCCCGCTGGTGACGCTGAAGCCCGTGCCGGTCATGGCGGCCCGGTACTGGACTTTCGTGCCATCCGCCAGCGCGGACACGTCATCGGTCGCCGAGTAGACGGGCGACGACGGGTCAGTGCCCACTGCGGTCCATTCCCCGCCGTTGACGCTGCGCTCGAACGACACCACATGGCTGGCCTTCTCCGGATCAGCGGTGGCGCTCAGTTCGACTTTGCCTTCCACGCTGCTGCCCTCGGCGGGCTTCTGCAGGGTCAGGACGGGGGCGGGGACGCTTGCTGAGCGGCTCTGGCTGGTGGCGGTGTGGCCGCCGTTGTCCAGCACCGTGGCGCGGTACTCCAGCGGGGTGCCGGCGTCCAGGGCCGCCACGTCGTGGAACACCTGGTACGGTGCGGTGTCGTCGGTGCCGATCGGCTGCCAATCTCCGCCTGCCGTCCTTGCTTCAAAGGTGACCTCGTAGAACGAAGCACCGTCGACGTCGGCCGTTACGTTGATGCGCCCGTTGTCACCTTGGGCGGCGGCGGGCTGCTGGAGGGCGACGGCGGGGGCTGCCTTGGAGTGCGGGATCCGTCCGGAGGATTCGTAGACGGCGGCGGAGAGCGGCGGCACGGTCACGGTCAGTTTCGCGTCGTCCGAGGTCTTCACCTCGTCTGCGCCCTGGCCGTAGATGCGCGTGTAGCTGCGCTTCGCGATGTAGGTGGGGACCTGCGCCGTCTGCGGCTGTGCGCTGTTGTTCAGGGCCACCACGTATTCGCGCTGGTCCTGCGCGTCAGTGCGTGAGAAGGCGTAGATGCCGGGCCCGTCGGAGGCGTAGCGGTGCTGGTGGGCGCCGTTGCGCAGGGCCGGGTGTTCCTTGGTGAGGGCCGCCAGTTCCTTGATCTTGGCGTAGAGCGGGTGGTCCGGGTTGAAGTTGTCGGTGGCGTGGGTGGCGTCCGTGCCCAGCAGGTCGTCGTCAAGGTAGTCCGGCACCTTGCTGGCGAAGAGCGTCTGGCGCGCATCCTGGTCACCGCCGGGGCCGGTGAAGCCCTGTTCGTCGCCGTAGTAGACCACCGGGTTGCCGCGGGAGAAGTACATCAGCTCGTGGGCCAGTTCGTCCCGGGCCACCTTCTCGGCATCGGTGGCGGCGGGATTGTCCTGCGCGATGAAGCTGCCGATGCGGCCCATGTCATGGTTGCCCAGGAAGGTGGGCAGTTCGTAGACGTTGGAGTCGGCGTCGGTGTACCAGTCGTCTCCGGCGAAGAAGGCCTGCAGCGCCTTGGCGTCCTGGCTCTTGGAGGCGAAGTTGCGGGCCGCGTCCTGGAAGGGGAAGTCCAGGACCGCCTGCATCTTGTTGCGGGTGGTGAACTGCGAGGTGAAGCTCTTGCTGGTGTCGAAGACCTCGCCGAACATGAAGAACTCGTCTTTGCCGTGTTCCTTGGCGTAGCTGAGGATGTTGGGGCCGAATTCCTGCCAGAACTCATTGTTGACGTGCTTCATGGTGTCGATGCGGAAACCGTCCACGCCGAAGTCACCGATCCAGGACTTGTAGATGTCCTCCATGCCACGCACAACGGTGGGGTTTTCGGTGAAGAGGTCATCGAGGCCGAAGAAGTCCCCGTACATGGAGTCCTCCCCGGTGAAGGTGGTATCGCCGCGGTTGTGGTAAAGCGTGGGGTCGTTCAGCCAGGCCGGAACCTTGAGGTTCTCCTCCCCGGGGGCCAGGACGGGCTTGTAGGGGAACGAGGTGTTCGCGTCGAGCTTGGGGAAGGTTCCGGTGCCTGCGTAGTCGCGGTCATCGAATGCTTCGCCGGAGGCCGTCTTGTAGGGGACGGCGTCCTTGGACACGTAGCCCTTGCGGTCGCCCTCCTGGTAGCCGATGACGTCCGCTGTGTGGTTGGTGATGATGTCGAAGTACACCTTCATGCCGCGGGCGTGGGCTTCGTCGATGAGGCTTTTGAGTTCGTCATTGGTGCCAAGGTGCGGATCGATCTGGGTGAAGTCGGTGATCCAGTAGCCGTGATAGCCGGCCGACTTGTCCTCAGGCTGGACGGCTTTGTTCTTGAAGCTGGGGGTCAGCCAGATGGAGCTGGTACCGAGTCCCTGGATGTAGTCGATCTTGCTGCGCAGGCCGGCCAGGTCCCCGCCGTTGTAGAAGCCCTTCTTCGTCGGGTCGAAACCGGAAACCATGGGGTCCGGGCCCAGCCCGCCCTGGTCGTTGGCGGTGCTGCCGTTGCTGAACCTGTCCGCCATGACGAAGTAGAAGTTCTCGTCGGTCACCGGACCGCGGAGCGAATGGAGGGCGGACACGGACCCGTTGCCTTTTATGCCGGTGCCGTTGGAACCAGCGCTGTTGGTGCCGGGGCCATCCGGACTCGGCACGGCATGGGCCGGGAGGATTGCAACGGAGAGGGCGAGGCCGGCTGCCAGGAGGCCGGCTGCCGATCGGGCGGCGGCGGCACGTGCGCAGGTTCGCCGGCCGGGGGCGGATTGTGTTCCTGCCGGCATTGCCGGCAGTTGGGCGCGTGGGGGCGCGCCGGGAGGGATGCGGAATAACAAGGGAGAGACCTTCCTGGGAAGCAGCGCTGCTGTACAGGCTTGCCGTTGACATGGGGATGCGGCAGGAGGGTGCACAAGACAGCACACTGTCGTGTGAACCGAGTCACAACTGTAAGCGCTTGCACTGGATTACTCCAGTGTTTAGGGAAGGTCAGTTAGGTTGGGGCTGCCCGGCGCTCTAGCTGGCAGTGGCAGGAGTGGTTGCAGGCCCGGTTGCAGGCACCAGGGCCGTGGGCGATGGGGTGGGCAGGTTATGCAGCATCGGGCCTGGGAGGCCGGTGGCAGGATCCAACTCGAAGGTGGCGATGTTGTCCGACCGTTCGTGGGCCACGTGCAGCCAGCTTCCCCGGACCAGGTGGTGCCGCGGCCAGTTCCCGCCGCTGTCGATGTCCTTGACGGGGATCAGTTCGGTGCCGTCAGCTGCAACTTGCAGGACGCTGATGACGTTTGAGCCCCTGACGCCGGCGTAGGCAAAGTTTCCCTGCGGGTCAAGGCAGATTTCGGCGGCGGAGTCGCCTTCCTGGCTGCCGCCCGCCGTTGCCGGTCCACGGAATACCAGCTCATAGGTGCCCGCTTCGGGGCGGACCACGAAGACCTCCGCAGAGTATTCAGACACGATGAAGACGCTGCCGGAGGGGTGCTCCACCATGTGGCGCGGGCCGCTGCCATAGGGGAGGACCACCTCATGGTCGGCCACCAGTCCGGTTCCCGGCTCGTAGTTCCAGATGCGGAGGGTGTCGTGGCCCAGGTCCGTGGTCATGACGCGGCCGTCACGCAACATAAGGCTTGCGTGGGCCCGGCTTTGCCTCGGGTTTCCAGGAGAAAGGGCGCTGTGGGGGTCAACCGACGCTGCAGCGGGGAACCGACCGGTCATGCCGCCGTCGGCATCCAACTCGTAGAGGAGGACCTGACCGTCGCCCCAACACGCGGCGGTGACAAAGCGGCCGCGGGGGTCGACGGCAATGTGGCAGGTGGCTTCACCGGCAGCCTGTGGTTCCCCGTACGGTTCCAGGCCGAAGTCCCCCAGTCGCCGGTACGCTTGCACCTTCCTGCGCTGCTCGGCCGCCGCGTACACCACTGGCAGTTTGGGGTGCACCGCCACAAACGATGGCGACTGGGCCTCCACTGCCGTCCCTAACCATTCGAGGCTTCCGTCCTGGTGCGCGCGGGCGGCACCGATGCCGTCCGCGCGGCCGCCGCCGTCGGGAGTATAGGTGCCGATCCAAATGATGTTGCTGGCTGCCCCGTTGGTCATGGTTCCATCCTGCCAACAGTTGGCCACTATTTCCTGATACCAGGCCGCCGATTAGCATGGGATTTCCGACAGCGGCAAAGGAGGTGGGTGACATGACGACTGCATTCATCTCGATCGTGCCATCCCTGCGCCGTTCGGAGAACTGGGCCTAGCCGGCGTGGAGTTGCCCGCAGCCTCACCGGAGAGCGCCGCTCTGCTTCCTCCCAAATCGCGGGCTGTTCACACCTTGTCCACATCACCTGGCTTCGACCAGGTCGTCTCCCTGCTGCGGTCGGTGGGTTGTGTGTTTGCTGAAGAGGAAGCCGCGCTCCTGTTTGCCGAGACGACCACCACCACGGAACTTTCCCGGAATATCCAGCGCCGGATGGAGGGGGTTCCCTTGGAGCACATCTTGGGCTGGGTGGATTTTTCAGGTGCCCGGGTTTCGGTTGAGCCCGGCGTTTTCGTGCCACGGCGCCGCACGGAGTTGCTGGTGCGCGAAACCTTGAGCGTGCTGCGGGACGATTCACTGCCGGCATCCCCGGTTGTGGTCGACCTCTGTTGCGGTTCCGGTGCGGTGGGAGCTGCCATTCTCCGTCAAGCCCCGCAGGTGGAGTTGCATGCGGCGGATATCGAGCCGGCAGCGGTGCGGTGTGCCCGGCGTAACTTGGAACCCCGCGGTGGCCGGGTGCATGCCGGGGATTTGTTCGAGGCTCTTCCACTTGGACTGCGTGGCCGGATCCGGATCCTGACTGTTAATGCTCCATATGTGCCCACGGTAGCCATCCGCACCATGCCGCCGGAAGCGCGCCTTTATGAACCTGCGGTTTCACTCGACGGCGGTCCTGATGGCCTGGACTTTCACCGACGGATTGCTGCTGAAGGCATCCGATGGCTGGCTGCAGGCGGTCATGTCCTCATCGAAACCAGTAAGCGGCAGGCAGCCGGCACCTCCGAAATCCTGGCCGCAGCCGGGTTCGCCATACGGACGGTTCGTGCGGAGGAACTGGATGGGACCGTGGTTATCGGACGCGTGATTCCGGCGCGTATGCGGCGTTAGGTCTCACCGTTCCAGCACAGTCCAAACCGAGACCCGTCAATACAAGGCGGCGTTAGCTTCCCGCCTTTAAGCTCAGTGCCAGACCAAGGTGCCGTTCAAATCCTGGACGGCACTAGCTTCTCCCTTTGCAGCTTAGCCTCACACAGAGAACCGCCCGATCCCAGGCGGAAGGAGGCCCAACTGTTCGTACGCGCCCATCAGAATGGATCTTCCATGACGGCCTGGCCACCGCCGCGAGGTGGGGGCCAACCAACCGACGACCGAAGTAGCGCGGGAACTGCTTTGGGCAGGTTTCATTTGTGTGGGTGGGGTGGTGGTGGTGGTTTGAAGTAGTGGTTTTGTTGGGGTGTTTGGTGGGGGTCGAGGTGGGGTGGGGGGATGAAGGTGGGTGTGTGGTGGACGGTGGTGATGGTCCATTGTTCTTTGTGGATGAGGTGGTGGTGGTGGCTGCAGAGCAGGACGCCGTTGTTGGTGGTGGTGGGTCCTTCGTGTGACCAGTAGGTGATGTGGTGGGCTTCGCACCAGGGGGCGGGGATGGTGCAGTTGGGGAAGGCGCAGCCTTGGTCGCGGGCGGTGAGGGCCAGGCGTTGGGCGGGGGTGAAGAGGCGGGTTTTGCGGCCGAGGTCGAGGATTTCGCTGTTGGTGCCCAGGAGGGCGGGGATGATGTCGGCGTCGCATGCGGTTTTGCGCAGGGTGGCGGCCGCGACGGGCCCGGTGAACATGAACGTGCCGGTCCCGGCTGGTGCGGGGTGGCCGGTGCCAGCGGCTGTTGCCGTGGTTGTGCCCGTTCTGGTGGTTGTGTCCGTTCCGGGTTTCGCTGTTGTTGGTCCTGCTTTTCCGGCGGGGGTGGTGGCGTTGTCTGGGAATAGGTCTTGGTAGTGGATGGTGGCGATGATTTGGGGTCGGTTGCCGCCGGTGGTGGGCAGGGTGTTGGTGGTGAGGGCGGCTTTGGCGGCGGTGACCAGGCCGTCGAGTTGTTTTTGGGCGCGGGTGCGCCGGTCCAGGTCCGGCAGGGCGGTGTGCCATGTTGCGCTGCCCGTTGCCGTGCTCCCCTCGGTGCCGGCCTCCGTACCGGTGTCCATCCCTGCGGTGTGCCCTGTGCCTGTGCCCGTGCCTGCACTGCCTTCAGTTCCCGTGCCCGCCCTGTCGGCTGTGTCATTCCCTGTGCTTGGGCTGGTGTTGCCGGTGGTGGTGCGGGGGTTGGTGGCGGTGTTCATGACGGTGAGGAGGTGTTCGTATTGGTCGGTGGTGGCGAAGATTTCGAGGTGGTGCAGGCCGTGGCGGGGTTTGCGGATGAAGGCGCCTTGGGTGTGGCGGAGGGCTTCTTCGGTGGGTTCGGTGCCGTCGGCGTCGATGGTGTCGGTGCAGCGTTGGGCCAGGCGGGTGAGGAAGTCGGGGTCGGTGGTTGTGGCGGCTGTTGTGAGGTGGTGTTCGATCCGGTCCAGGGTCTCTTCGGTGGTGTGGTGGCGGAGCCGGTCCAGGGTGGCGGTGATGATGGTCGCTGCGTGCGAGGACACGGCCGGGCCCGGCCCGGTTTCGATGGTGGTCCCCTCGACGGTGGTTGCGGTTTCGGTGTTGTTCCCGGTGGGGGTGAGGGCGGCGGCGAGGTGTGGCCGGGTTGGCGGGAGTGGTTCGCCGGTGATGCTGGTGCCGGGCAGGACGTGGTGGGCGAGGGCGAGGCGGCGGCGGGCTTCGCGGATGGGGATCTGCAGGCGCAGGCGGAGGAACTCTGCGGTGTTCCGGCACCCGTCATCGGCAGGGGAGGTGTGCGAGGTTTCGGTGGTGTTGAGGGTTTCGACGCCGTGGGCGTCCCACCCGGTGATCCAGCCCGTGGACCGGCCTGCGGAGGACGAGGCTGCGCGGGACTGGGCTGCGCGGGACCGGCCTGCCCGGGTTTTGGCGGTTGCGGCGTCGTTGATGGCCTGGGTTCGGGTCCGGTCCACAGCCCCGGCTGCGAGGAGTTGGAGGTACTCGATGGAGCGGGCAAGGCCCTCGACCCGTGCGGCGAAATCTGCAGCTTCGGCATGGCTGGCGGTTGCCAGCAGCCCGGGGGCGTCCAACGCAGCGGCAGCCAGCTGTGCGGCCAGCCCGTCCAACACGTCCTGCTCCCCGGGCCCCGAAGCTGATGGCTGCACAGGTTCCTCGCTGGGGACCGGGTGAAGGTGGGCCGGGCGCGGCAGTCGACAGCCGGCGTCGTACGCCCTCCCAAGATCTTCCCCAATGGCCTCCATGACCCCACTCTGCCAGCCACCACCGACAATCAAGAGACCCCAAAACCCCTATGTGGAAAACATGGAGTTACGGCAGCGTCCGGGAATCTTCTCCGGAAGGTGCTGGATTAAACACTGCCGGCCGCCGCGTCCCCCAAGGATCGCGACGGCCGGCAAGGCGATTCAGTTGTAGCACAAAGCCTGCTCAGTCCCATGTCACGCGGCGGTGACCGAGTAATGAAACGGGAATCAGGCCTTTGCGCCGGTCCCATCGGAGGTACCAAGATTGGTGGTTTCCGGGTGGGTGCTGTGCGCGGGGATGTGGTCTTCGCCAAGGCCGCCCGCGGCTGTTGTAGAGGTACCGGTGGAGGTACCGGCAGAAGTACTGGCCGCAGCGGAAGAGTCGCCGCTGGACGAGCCATCCCGGTTCACGGCAGAACCAAGCACTGTCCCTGCCCTGCGTGCGGCTTCGCCTAGCTGGCCCGCCACTTCAGGTGCTTTTTCCTTGATGGCCTCCGTAGCTACGGAAACTTTGTCCTGGACCGGCTTGCTGTCCCAGACGCCGGCCGCACGGGCCTTCAGCTTGTCGTAAGCAGCACGGCCTGACCGCGAGCCGAGGACATAGCCGACGGCAACGCCTACACCCAAAAGAAGCTTGTTTTTCACGATGAACTCCTGCTCTGCGAGAAGGTTGTCAGTCCCGGCGGAGGAGCCATGATGGCTCTTCACGGTTCGTGGTGAATGTTCTGCCGTGAAGGATGTTCATGCCGCTGTTCTGGCGGCACTGCGCAACAGGATACGCGTTTTGTAGTTGCGTGCGTTGGTGAATCCCCGGCCGGT
>NZ_JBHDJA010000037.1:0-25264 GCF_041877125.1 Arthrobacter sp. E44 | reverse complement strand
CGGTACTAATAGGCCAACAACTTACACCACACAGAACATACAAAACTCTGCTTGCGTCCACTATGTGGTTCCCAACCAACAACCCCCAACACCACGGGTTAATGGCACGGAACCAACAACTACATACAACAACACCACCAATGTTGTAACCACAGTCTTCCCACCCCCGGCAACACCCAGGGGGTTCGGGTGAAAAGGTTACGGCGGTCATAGCGTGGGGGAAACGCCCGGTCCCATTCCGAACCCGGAAGCTAAGACCCACAGCGCCGATGGTACTGCACCCGGGAGGGTGTGGGAGAGTAGGTCACCGCCGGAACATCATTAACTGGTCGAGGCCCCAACCACCACATGGTTGGGGCCTCCCACATTTAACAACCAAAAAGGGTACCGGGGCCGGCCCCCAGAAACCCAAGCTCACCTCCGGCGGGTAAAACACCAACCCCCGCTCACCTTTGACCGGTAAACGATCAACCCCAGCTCACTTCTGGCGGGTAAGCGATCAACCCCCGCTCACTTCTGGCGGGTAAACGATCAACCCCCGCTCACCTGGTAACGATGCCTTGAGAGCGGGCGCCCAGGGAAAACCTGCCAGACGCGAGCGGGCGTCGGGCGGGAACCTGCCAGACGTGAGCGGGCGTCGGGGGAGAACCTGCCAGAGGTGAGCCGGCGTCGCGGGAGAACCTGCCAGAGGTGAGCGGGCGCCGGTGAGGAAACCGGGCCGGGAGCGCAAAGTAGTCTCGACGGGGCGCGAATATGGCCCGGAATCGGTGATTAACCTCAAAAAGTCCCGGAAACACGCGGAATTTGCGGATCGGAAGGGCCCAAGCTGGTAAGTTTTCGGACAGTGGCCTGTGCGCATGCCGCGTGCAGGCTCCAGAATCAGAACCGTCCAGGAGGACATAAATGGCTAAGAACCGTAGTGAACTTGTTGCAGAGGTAGCAGGCAAGGCCGGCACCAGCCAGGCTGCCGTTAACTCCGTCCTCGATGCACTGTTCGAGGTTTTCGAGACTTCTGTCGCCGCCGGCGAGAAGATCACCATCCCGGGCTGGCTCGCAGTTGAGCGCACCGACCGTGCAGCCCGCACCGGCCGCAACCCGCAAACCGGCGAGACCATCCAGATTGCAGCAGGCCACAGCGTGAAGCTGACCGCAGGCTCCAAGCTGAAGGCTGCAGTCTCCAAGAAGTAGGCTTCCCCTGCCGGCATATCACCGGCCGGAACAGGAGCGGCAACCGAGAGGTTGCCGCTCCTTGCTTTTAACCCGGATTCGCGGCCTGGGCGGGCGTGGCGGACAATGGAATGGTGTCTTCTGCCGCAAAACCACGTTCCACCCCTCCCCAGACCGATCCCGGCAAGGGAGCTGCGGTCCGGGATGCCGGAACCCGGGGGATTACGCTGCCCTGGCAGCTTGCGGGCCTGGCGGCGCTCTTCCTTGGCCTCGCGGCAGCCCTGATCTTCTCCGGCGCCGCAGCGGCCCGCAGCGTTGCCGATCCCGGTGCACTGGTCCGGTGGGGCCTGCCGATCAGCAAGGCCATCCATAACATTTCGTTGGCGACCGTCGTCGGGGGCCTGGTCTTCGCCGTCGGCATCCTTCCGAAGAACCTCAACGCCCGGCACCACACCCCGCGAGGCCGGGGAACGGCAGCTTCAGGAGGCAGTGAAGCGCCGGAGCACCCCGCCTTCACCCGCGCGCTGGCGATAGCAGCTGTCGCCGGTGCGGTGTGGACCTTGTCCGCCATCGCAGTCCTGGTATTCACGTACGGCGACGTAGCAGGGCAGGGGCTGTCCGGTGATCCCGCCTTCACCCAGGCGCTGGTCTACTTCATGACCGATATTGAAACCGGCCGCGCATGGCTCGCCGTCATCATCATTGCCGCAGTGGTCACCACCGCGCTGTTCGGCGTCCGGTCCCTGGGCGGCCTGGCCCTCACCCTCATTCTGGCCCTGATCGGCCTGGTACCCACAGCCCTGATCGGCCACTCGTCAAGCTCTTCCGACCACGAAGGCGCCATCAACTCGCTCGGCCTGCACCTTGTGGGCGTGACCACCTGGGTGGGCGGCATCATCATCCTGGCCCTGCTCTCCGGCATCCTGACCGAGGCGAAGCCCGGCGCGGCAACTGACATCACCGAACCCACACTCCGGCGCTTCTCCAGCCTGGCCGGGTTCGCTTTCGTACTGGTCTTCGCCTCAGGCATCATCAACGCCAGCATCCGCGTCACCAGCTGGTCCGATCTCTTCGGTTCCGCCTACGGACAGCTGATCCTGGCCAAGACCGCAGCCGCGGTGGTGTTGGGCGGTATCGGCTTCATGCACCGGCAGTGGGTCATTCCGCAACTGGGACGCAAGGGCTCCACCCTGTCCTCCAGGCGCGTCCTGTGGCAGCTCATTGTCGCTGAACTGCTGATCATGGGCGCCACGTCCGGCATCGCCGTGGCCCTGGGCCGCTCAGCCCCGCCACAGCCCACCGAGCCCGCCCCCAACGCGTCACCCGCCTTCATCCTCAGCGGCTACGAGCTGCCGCCCGAACTCACGCCGGAACGCTGGCTCACCGAGTGGCGGCTGGACTGGATCTGGGTGGGCGTTGCCCTGTTCGGGCTGGTGACCTACTTCATGGGCGTCGCCAAGATCCGCAGGCGAGGCGACTCCTGGCCCTGGTTCCGGTCGCTGAACTGGGTCATTGGCCTGGTGGTGCTGACTTACATCACGTCCGGGCCGCCGTCGGTCTATGGCCGCATCCTGTTCTCCGCGCACATGGTGGACCACATGGCGCTGACCATGGTGGCGCCAATCTTCCTGGTGCTGGGCGCTCCGGTGACCCTGGCACTGCGGGCGCTGCCTGCCCGTGGCGACGGCTCCCGCGGCATGCGGGAGTGGCTCCTGGTCTTCGTGCACTCCAAGTTCTCGCAGCTGGTCACGCACCCGCTGTTCGCGGCGGCCAACTTTGCCGGCTCCATCGTGCTGTTCTACTACTCGGACCTGTTCGGCTTCGCCATGCGGGAGCACGTGGGCCATGAACTGATGAACCTGCACTTCCTGCTGACGGGGTACATCTTCGTGCTGACCATGATCGGCACGGACCCGCTTCCCCGCCGGGCGCCGTACCCCATGCGGCTGCTCCTGCTCCTGGCCACCATGGGCTTCCACGCCTTCTTCGGGGTCTCCATCATGGGCGGGACCGGGCTCCTGGCTGCGGACTACTTCGGCAACCTCGGCCGTGCCTGGGGCCCCTCGGCCCTGGCGGACCAGCAGGCCGGCGGCGCCGTGGCCTGGGGCATCGGTGAGGTGCCCACGCTGCTGGTGGCGATCGGCGTCGCCATTATGTGGTCCGGGTCGAGCCAGCGGGAGGCGACACGCGTGGACCGCGCGGCGGACAGGAATAATGACGCCGATCTAACCGCTTACAACGATATGTTTGCCAAATTGGCCGAACGCGATGCCAGGCTGGCTGAACGCAACAAGCTGGAAGGACGCTGATGAGCGAAACCGTACGCACGCATGCCCGGGTCCGGGCCTCCCAACTGGTGGGCCGCAACTGGTTGAACACCGGTGGCAAGACCCTTGACCTGGAGGCCCTGCGCGGCAAGATCGTGCTGCTCGATTTCTGGACCTTCTGCTGCATCAACTGCCTGCACGTCCTGGATGAGCTGCGCCCGCTGGAGCAGCAGTACTCCGATGTGCTGGTCACCGTGGGCGTCCACTCGCCCAAGTTCGAGCACGAGGCGGACCCGGTGGCGCTGGCCGCGGCCGTGGAGCGCTACGAGATCCACCACCCCGTGCTGGATGACCCCGAGCTGGACACCTGGAAGGCCTACACGGCCCGCGCCTGGCCCACCCTGGTGGTCATCGACCCGGAGGGCTACATCGTGGCCCACCTCTCCGGTGAGGGCCACGCGGACGGGTTGGCCGTCCTGATCCCCGAACTGATCGCCGAGCACGAAGCCAAGGGCACGCTGCACCGCGGCTCAGGCCCCTACGTGGCGCCCGAAGCGACCTCCGGCACCCTGCGCTTCCCCGGCAAGGCGCTCTTCCTGCCGCCGGGCCGCGGATCCACGGCCTTGGCTGGAACGTCCGACGACGGCACGCCAGCAGGTGCCGGAGCCGCCGTTGCTGCCGACAAGGGCTCCTGGCTGGTCACCGACACCGGGCACCACCGCCTGGTGGAACTAGGCACCGACTTCGAAACCGTCCTGGCCACCTTCGGCTCGGGCACCAAGGGCTACGCCGACGGTCCCGCCGCGGGGGACACCGCCAGCGCCCAGTTCAACGAACCCCAGGGCCTGGTCCTGCTGCCGGAAGACGTGGCAGCCAAGGCGGGCTACGACGTCGTCATTGCCGACTCGGTCAACCACCGCCTGCGCGGACTCTCGCTCACGGACGGCAAGGCCTCCACCCTGGCAGGCAACGGCATCCAGCGGCTGCTGGAAACCGGGCCTGCGCGCGTGGACGAGGAAGGCGCCGGCTTCAGCGGCTCACTGGGCAACGACCCGCTGGACGTTGCGCTGAGCTCGCCCTGGGACGTTGTGTGGTCGCGCAAGCTGAACGCGGTGGTAGTGGCCATGGCCGGCACGCACCAGATCTTCAGCTTTGACCCCGTCGCCGGTGCCGTGTCGATCATCGCCGGCAACGGTTTGGAAGGCCTCCTGGACGGACCGGCGCACGAATCCTGGTTCGCCCAGTCCTCTGGCCTGGCCGAAGACGCCGACGGCAACATCTGGGTTGCAGACTCGGAAACCTCCGCCCTCCGGAAACTGGTCATCGCCGACGGCGGCACCATCACCGTGGAGACCGCTGTGGGCAAGGGCCTGTTCGATTTCGGCTTCCGCGACGGCCCCGCCGCCGAAGCCCGGCTTCAGCACCCGCTCGGGGTGACTGTCCTGCCCGACGGCTCCGTGGCGATTGCCGACACCTACAACGGAGCCGTGCGCCGCTACGACCCCGCGTCCGGCACCGTGTCCACCCTGGCCCGCGGCCTCGCCGAGCCCTCCGACGTGATCGTGGACCACACGCAGTCCGCGGGATCGGAACCCCTGCTGGTGGTGGTTGAGGCCAACAAGCACCAGCTGGTGTACGTACCGATCCCCAAGGAAGCGCAGCAGGTGGACGAGGGCGCGTCCCAGACCCAGCGGCCCAAGAGCCCCGTGGCGCCCGGCACGCTGGACCTGACCGTCCGCTTCACGGCGCCCACCGGACAGAAGCTCGATGACCGCTGGGGCGACCCCACGCAGCTGAAGATCTCCTCCACCCCGCCCGAGCTGCTGGTCTCCGGCGGCGGAACCTCGGTGGGACTGCTGCGCACCCTGGAGCTGTCCGCGGACGTACCCGAGGGCGTGCTGCACATCACTGCCCGCGCCGCCGCCTGCGACGGCCCCGAGACCGAGGACGGCGAGATCCCGGACCACGCCGCCTGCCACCTTTACCAGCAGGACTGGGGCATCCCGGTGGTCCTGCAGGCCGACGGTGATACCGAGCTGGTGCTGGACCTGCGCGGCATGGACTGACCGCGTTCTTTCCTGCTGAACTGGCCCAGTTTTCAAGCTTTGAAAGCCTGAAGACGGGGCCAGTTCCGTTTCTGCGGCCCCAAAACCGGGCCAGTGCGCACAGCCCCTTGTCCACATAGCGCCCGTGACACCTGCCGACAGCCACTGGGGACAGACATTGTGGCGTCATGGACCCATCGGAAATCCTCAAATCCGCCGGAGGAGTGCTGCTGCGGCGCGACGTGGCTGCCGCCGGGGCGACGGAAACGGAGATCAGCCGCGCAGTTCGTGGCGGGCAGTTGGTGCGGTTGGAGCGCGGGCTGCTGGCCGTTCCGGGTGCTGATGCCGAGCTGGTGGGCGCAGGACTGGCTCGCAGCCTGCTGACGTGCGCATCTGCCGCCCCGCATTACGGTCTCTGGCAGCTTCAACCGGCTGCCCGGCCGCACTATTGGCAAAGCAACGGAAGACGTGCCGTCCGTTGTGTCAGCCACCGCCTTCCCCTGACGCAGAGGCCCCGTCATCGGACCCTTGCAGCACTTCCCGACGTCCTGCTTCACGCACTGCTGTGCCTGCCGGAACTCGAGTCGCTGGTCATGGTGGAATGCGCCTACAACAGAGGGGACATTGAGCCGTCCCTGCTGTTGCGCCACCTGAAGGGTAACCGGTCAGGCAAAGCACGCAATGTTGTGTCCAAGGTTGAACGCGGCGCAGACTCTCTCCTGGAAACCTTGGCCCGGGTGCTGTTCCGGGATGCCGGCATAGCCACCGAGACCCAGGTGTGGATTGAGGGAATCGGCCGCGTGGATTTCCTGCTGGAAGGGTTCCTCATCGTGGAAATTGACGGGCTCGCCTTCCATCTTGATGCCCGTCAATTCAAAAAGGACCGCCGCAGGGACAACATGGCCGTGCGTCACGGACTACCCGTACTCAGGTTCTTCTATAACGACGTGGTTTTCGCCCCGGAATCCGTACTGGCGCAGGTCCGGGAGGTCCTGGCTCGCGGGTCACTGCGGTGGCCGCAGCCGAACCAGCCCAGTTTTTGGGGCGGTTGGGCTTAGGACACTGAAGAACGCGGCAGGCATGGGTTCAAAACTGGGCCAGTCTGGCACAGCACCCTGAAGCAGGCCTAGAAGCTCAGCTGCGGAGTGACCTTGACCGTGTCACCCGTGACATCCAGGCGGGTGGTGAAGCTGAAGTCCACCTCTGCGTCCAGCGGGTACCAGGCCCCCGTGAACGAGTTCTGCTGCAGCGCTTCCACCTTGGCCTTGCCGTCCAGGGGCGCAACCACCCAGCGGCCGTCGAACGGCTCCACCGAGACGCCCGGGTATTCGGTCACGGTCCACCGGATGCTGCCGTCCTGGACCCGGTTGTTGCTGGCGTAATAGAAGGGACAGTCCGGCTGGAGTTTCTGTTCCTTGACCGCCTCCGCCGCGCAGCCGTCCAGGAACTCCCGGATCTTGGCGGCAACGTCGCTTTTCAGCTTGTCCGTGGCCTGGGTCAGCAGGTTGAGCGGGGCCACGGGGGCATCCTTGGAGGTGACCGTGGCGCGGGTGGCGGCAGCGGAGAAGTACTGTCCGTCCAGGGAGGCCTCGTACTGGCCGGGGTAGAACACGGCGAAGGAGTTGCGGCCGTTGGGCATGTTCACGGGAACACCGTTGACCTGGGCCTCGTTGCCGTTGACCACGGTGATGTCCACGGTGGGCAGCCGCGACGGCACGAACGCCCACGTGTTGAAGAACAGCCACTCGGTGCCGGTCTTTTGGAGCAGGAATTCCGTGTGCAGCCGGCTGCCGTCGATCGTGTAGTCCATGGGCACCATCACGTGGTTGTCCGGGCGTTCCTGCGGGTCCCCGATACTGATGTTGGAGAGCCGGGAAGCGGACGACTGCAGCCCCGGGCCGTCCAGCATCGCGGCGTTGCTGGGTGGAACGGTGGCCTTGAGGAGCCCCAGGGCACGCCCGCCGTCACCGCTCTTCAGCGCGTCCAGGTACTCCCGGACCGGCTGCTGCGGGCTGGCCACCGTGTTGTTCACAACGTTGATGGCCACGATGGCTCCGGCGACGGCAAGCATGAGGCCCAACAGCCATCCGGCCGCGATCCTCACCAACGCTTGACTCATCTGCACGTTCTACACAGTAACGTCAGTGCGGACGCACTCTAAAGTTGGTGTCCCCCTAATCAGACAGGCAACACCTACGTAACGCCCGACGGCGGGCCGCCGGGACAGCGGCAACAGGAGCCCTGGGCATCGGCCAGGGACAGCAGTTGCCGCCTGGGAAACGCGGGTCAGCGACGGCGGCGGCGGGATGACGTGCCGAACACTCCGCGAAGCAATTCGCGGCCCAGCTGCGTACCCATGGACCGTGCCATGCTCTTCAGCCCGCCGCCTAGGGCACCACCGAGGACCCCGCCCAGATCACCCATCATGCCGCCCGGCTCCGGCTCTGGGGACGACGGCTTCCTGGAGCGGGGCGCCTTGGCCCGGGGCTTGGACTCACGTGGCTCGCTGTAATCAGGGGTGCCGTACTGCACGTCGGAATCCTCTGGCGCCGGAACCGGGGCCTGCGGTGGCCTGCTGCTGGGCCGGCCCAGGATTTCCTCCTCGATCCTCCGTGCTTCAGCGTCCACGTCATAAGCGCCAGGAGCAGTTGGGGCACCGGCCGAAGCGCCGCCAGCAGGCTCAGAAGCCGCCGGACCCGTGGGCGCGGCCGCCTTGCCGTTCAGCTTCTCGTATGCGGAAGGGTTGTCCACCGCAGTTCCGTACTTGCCCAGCAGCGCCGAACCGGCCACGGTGCTGCGGACCAGGGCTTCGTCGCTGGGACCCATGACGGATTCGGGGGCGCGCAGCCGGGTGAGGGCCACCGGCGTGGGGGCGCCTTTTTCGTTCATGACGGTGATGACGGCCTCACCGATGCCGGCGGAGGTCAGGGTCTCTTCGAGGTCGTAGTCGCTCACCGGGAACGTGGACACCGTGGCCTTCAGTGCCTTGGCGTCCTCGGGGGTGAACGCGCGCAGGGCGTGCTGCACCCGGTTGGCCAGCTGGCCCAGGACGTCGGCGGGCACGTCCTTGGGCGTCTGGGTGACGAAGAAGATGCCCACGCCCTTGGACCGGATCAGCCGGACGGTGGTGGTGATGGCGTCCAGGAAAGCCTTCGTGGCGCCGTTGAAGAGCAGGTGCGCCTCGTCCAGGAAGAACACGAGCTTGGGCTTGTCCAGGTCGCCGGCCTCGGGGAGGTCCTCGAACAGGTCTGCAAGAAGCCACATCAGGAAGGTGGAGAACAGCATGGGCTTGGTCTGCAGGGTGGGAAGCTCCAGGCACGTGACCACCCCGCGGCCATCCGGGGCGGTGCGCAGCAGCTCCGCGGTGTCGAATTCCGGCTCGCCGAAGAACTTCTCCAGGCCCTTCGCCTCCAGGTTCACGAGCTCCCGCAGGATCACACCGGCCGTCGCCTTGGACAGGCCGCCGAGTTCCTCCAGCTTGTCCTTGCCCTCGTCCGAGGTGAGGAACTGGATGACGGCGCGCAGGTCCTTGAGGTCGATCAGCTCCAGGTCGTTCTTGTCCGCGAAGTAGAACACCAGCTGCAGGCTGGATTCCTGTGTGTCGTTCAGTTCCATGATCCTGGAGAGCAGGATGGGCCCGAATGAGGTCACCGTGGCGCGGACCGGGACGCCGTTGCCGTCGCCGCCCAGCGCCAGGAACTCCACCGGGAACGTCTTGCCCTCCCACGGCTGGCCGATGCTGTCCGTGCGGGCCTTGAGTTTGTCGCTCCCGACGGCGGCCGTCGCCAGGCCGGAGAGGTCGCCCTTGATGTCGGCCAGGAACACGGGGACCCCGGCGGTGGAGAGCTGTTCGGCCATCATGTGCAGCGTGACGGTCTTGCCGGTTCCGGTGGCGCCGGCCACCAGCCCGTGCCGGTTCATCATGGCCAGCGGCAGCCGCACCGGCGCGTCCTTGTGCAGTTCGCCGTCGATGATGGCGGCTCCCAGCTCGATGGTGGCGCCTTCCAGGGTGTAGCCCTTCTGGAGGGTGGCAAGCTTCTCTGCTGTGGTTTTGGTGGCCATGGCGCTAGCTTAGCGGCGGCTGCCCTGCCTGCCGGGAGACACCGCCGTCCAATTCTGCGGCGCCAGGTCCTTGGTGAACGCCAGCGGCCCGATGGTCTCCGGATCGGCGTCCACGTCGAACTGCGCCCGGTAGCCGGTGTTCAGGTAGAGGTGCTTGGCCTCGGGCTGCCGCGGACCGGTGGTGAGGTACAGCCGGGTGTAGCCGCGGGCGGCGGCCATGGCCTCGAGTTCGGCCAGCACAAAACGGCCCAAGCCACGACGCCGGTGGGCTGAGTGGGTCCAGATCCGTTTCAGTTCCGCGGTGGTGTCGTCGTACCGGCGGAACGCCCCGCCGGCGATCGACTCGCCGTCCTCCTGGATCACCAGGAGCGCGCCGTTCGGCTCCTCGAATTCCTCCGCCGGGTAGCGGTTCAGTTCCTCTGCGGCAGCGCTGCGCCCGAACAGGTCCCCGTAGCGGGTGTCATATTCGACGGCGAGCTCGTCCAGCAGCGGTCGGACCCGCGGATCGTGCATGGGCAGGCTGAGGACCGTAAGGCTGGCGGGATCGAGGGACCGGGGTTTGAGGTCGGGTTCTGCGGTCACGGATTCACTTCTTTCCAACAGCGGCTGGTTCTGGAGATATTGTCCCGGACGGCGGGGCGGCGGCATCCCGGGCAACGCCGAGGATGGTCCGGGCCAGGGCGTCGTTTTCCCGGAAGGGCGCGGCGTTGGTGTTGGGCCGGGCGAAGGCGCCCGCGCCCCAGCCGGACGTTCCCGGGCCAATGCCGAAGAGGTTGGGTTGGGGTTTGCCGTCGGCTCCCATCAGCCGGTGCTCACCGGAGACCAACAGCTTCCCGGTGGAGTGGACGCCGTCCGACGTCAGCAGCTGCTGCTCGCTTCCGAGTCCGCTTTCATACAGCGAGGCAAGCACGGGATTAAGCGAGCGGGCCACGGAGGTGGACGGAAGCCGCGCCTCGATCAACGCTTGGGCAGAAACGGAGACGCCTGACTGCGGTGAAGTGGCACGGAAAGTTCCACCCTCCTCGTCAAGAGTGACCTCCAGGCCGGGGCCCAGGAACTGCAGCAGACCAGCCCGGTGCAGCGCCAGCATCTCGCGCAGCCGGTGCGGCGGCGGCCCGGAATCAACAAAGCTGAAGAAGCCATGCCACCAGCCGTGGATGAGCTGCTGCGAGCGTGCGTTCAGCCGCTCCGCCGGAACCACCCGCCCCACCTCCATGTAGACGTGCAGCAGGGCCAGGAACAGGGCAAGGGTTTCCGGATGATCCGGGCTGTCCCGCAGGGCCAGGTCATTTTCGATGTACTCGGCCACCACATCCTGGACGGCCTGGTGCCCGTGGAAGCGAAGCCCGGCAAAGGGGCGGTCCAGCCGTTCCAGGTCCAGGTGCAGGCCCGCGTCCGGGACGGCGGCGGCCACCAGGTCCGCACGCTCGCCGCTGTACCAATCGAGGCCGGCGTACCGCGCGGCGAAGGAATCCCAGCCCATGGTTGCCCGCTCGGGGCTGCCGGTCAGGAGCTCGCGGTAGTAGTAATAGCCGGCTTCCTTGGCGATCAGCGGCCAGAGGTGCTCCCGGAAGTCCAGTTCGCCGTGCTGCTCCAGCAAGGCATCCACCGCCGCCGCCGTAAAGAACTGCAACGGCCCGGGTGCCTGTCCCCGCAGGACTGCGGAGATCTTCGAGTGGTACGGCACCCCGCGGCGCGACCCGGCCCACAGGCGTGGTTCCCGTCCCGACGGAACGTAGCGCAGCCCGCCGTCGTTCGTTTCCTGGAACCTGCCGCCGCGGCCTTCCATGAGGAGGGCCAGCAGGTCCACGAACGCCAGGCCCATTCCGGCGACGATCACGTCCTGCCCGGAGCCGATGGGGGAGTAATCGACGTCGGTGGTGTAGGCGGGTGCCGCGTGGTAGCCGCCGTACCGGGCGGCGAAGTCCGCGAAGCCGGCGGAGACGGCGTCCGGCTTTGAGTCGGTGTGGCCGAGGGCGGTGACCACGATGTCGGCGTGCAGGGTCCGGCCGTTGGCCAGCGCAACGTCGTGCCCGCCGCCCTCCGGCGCCGTGATGCCGACGGCGGTGGTGCGGTGGACGGTCACGCTGCGGCCCAGGGACCGTGCGGCGCGGCGGAAGAACCATTCGAGGTACTGGCTCTGCAGTTGCCGCGTGGGGAAGGTGGTGCCGGTCAGGGTCCGCAGCTGCTTCCACAGCGGCTGCGGGAAGTCCGGAACGTCGATGATGGAGGCGTCCAGCACGCCGGCGGCCCACTCGGCCAACCCGGGACCGGGGGCGGCGGGGCCGGCGCAGTCCACTGACTCGTCGGTGAACATGGTGATGTCCGCCGCCATCGAGTTGAGCAGGAGGCCGGGGTCCTGGTCGTAGCGCCAGATCCGGCCCGAGCCAGGGATGTGCGGCTCCACCACGTGGATCTGCAGCGGACCGGCGAAGACGTGCGGCCGGTTGGCTGCGATCCGTTCCAGCACGCCCGCCGTGCGCGGTCCGCCGCCGATGAAGACGATGGCCGGGATGGTGGCTGGCATGGGCGCTCCTGACGGCGGGGGTGGATTGGATGCCCATGCTAGGCAGCCGTGACGACGGCGGTCGAGGGCCTGGTCATGCCCGTTAACTCCGCGTCACAGCCGGTTAAACGACGCAAGAAAACGACTCATGACGCCGTGCGAACTCCGGTGAAGATATGCAACCTGCCGCCTTGCTGGCCCGTTCCACGCGGTCCTAGATTTGCAGCCAGCAGCGGGCCGCAAGGGCTCCACATCAGAGGCAACAGCCAAGGGCAACCGCCCGCACAAGGAATTCACGACAAGAATCGAGGTGGCGCATGAGTTCAGCAGCAACCAAGGTGGCGCAGTCACAACAACCGCAGCCCGCGGCGGAAGCGCCGCCAACCGGGCCTGGTGCCCCCGTCCGGCAGGCCACCGACTATTCGTCCTACCGGGTGGTGGCAGCAAAGCATCCGGGGCGCTGGGTGGGGACTGCCGTCGTCGCGCTTGGCGTCCTTGCCGTGGCCTGGTCCCTGGCCACCAACCCGCGCTGGGAGTGGGGCGTGGTGGCGCAGTGGTTCACCGCGCAGTCCGTGGTCAACGGGCTGGTGGAAACCCTGAAGCTGACCGCAATCTCCGGGGTCCTGGGCTTCGTGCTGGGCTTCATCCTGGCGCTGATGCGGCTATCTGCGTCGCCGCTGCTGGTCTCGGTGTCCTGGACGTTCTCCTGGATCTTCCGGTCCACGCCGCTGCTGGTTCAGATGCTGCTTTGGTACAACCTGGGCTACCTGTACGAAAAGATCAGCCTTGGCATCCCGTTCACCGATGTCCGGTTCTTCGAGGTGCAGACCACCACGCTGATCAGCCAGTTCGCGGCAGCGGTGCTGGGCCTGACCCTGAACCAGGCGGCGTACTCGGCCGAGATCATCCGCGGCGGCATCCTCTCGGTGGACCAGGGCCAGCTGGAAGCCGCGGCCGCGCTGGGCATCCCGGGCTGGCGCCGCTCCACCAGGATTGTCCTGCCGCAGGCCATGCGGGCCATCCTGCCCACGGCGTTCAACGAGATCATCGGCCTGGTCAAGGGCACCTCGATCGTCTACGTCCTGGCCTACTCGGAGCTGTTCTATACGGTGCAGGTCATCTACAACCGCACCCAGCAGGTCCTGCCGCTGCTTTTGGTGGCCACGCTCTGGTACATCGTCATCACGTCCGTGCTGAGCGTCTTCCAGTACTACATCGAACGGCACTACTCCAAGGGTGCGGTGCGGAACCTGCCGCTGACGCCCCTGCAGAAGGCCCGCAAATTCTTCGCCACCCACGCGGTGCCCAACCGGAGGAACTTCTGATGACTGAGACCCTTCCCGCCCCCACCGCCACCCGCGGCCTGGTGGAGATCACCAGCGTGCGCAAATCCTTCGGGCCCACCGAAGTCCTCAAGGGCGTCAGCCTCACCGTAGAGCCGGGCGGCGTGGCAGTGATCGTGGGCCCGTCCGGCTCCGGCAAGTCCTCCCTGCTGCGCACCATCAACCACCTGGAGAAGGTGGACGGCGGGTACATCGCCATCGACGGGCAGCTGGTGGGCTACGAGGTCCGCGGCGACCGGCTGCACGAGCTGCGCGAAAAGGAGATCCTCAAGCAGCGCACCGAAATCGGCATGGTGTTCCAGAACTTCAACCTGTTCCCGCACCTCACCGCCTTGGAGAACGTGGCGGAAGCCCCGGTCGTCGCGCAGGGACGATCCAAGGAGGAGGCCCGCCGCCGCGGCCTGGAACTGCTGGACCGGGTGGGCCTCAGGGACCGCGCCGGTGCCTACCCGCGGCAGCTCTCCGGCGGCCAGCAGCAGCGCGTGGCCATCGCCCGCGCCCTGGCCCTGGACCCCAAAATCCTGCTGTTCGACGAGCCCACCTCCGCCCTTGACCCGGAACTGGTCAACGAGGTGCTGGACGTGATCCGCGAACTGGCCAAGTCCGGCACCACACTGATCATCGTCACCCACGAAATGGGCTTCGCCCGCGACGTGGCGGACACCGTGGTGTTCATGGACCACGGCCAGATCGTGGAACAGGGCACCCCGCAGGACATTTTCAGCAACCCCCAGGAACCGCGCACCCGGAGCTTCTTCTCCAAGGTGCTGGAACCGGCCTACAACATCTAAAGGACTTCACCCCATGGCTTTCCCAACCAGCGGCCCACGCCGCAGCCGCGCACTCGCGGTGCTTCCCGCCGTCGTCCTTCTTGGCACCGGACTCCTTGGTACTGCCGCGCTCGCCGGCTGCGCCGACCCGGGCGCATCGGCCGCCGGCAATGCCAGCGGTGCAGCACAGACGACGGCGGCGCGCAACGGCGTGGTCTACAACACTTCGCCGGACCAGCAGCGGATCCGGGCAGAAAAGGACGCGGCGCTCGCCGCCAAGGTCCCGGGGCTGATCAGCAAGGACGGCAAGCTCACCATTGCCACCACGGCCGGCTCCATCCCGCTGTCCTTCCACGCCACGGACGACAAGACGCCCCTCGGCTCGGAGCTGGACATCGCCCAGCTGGTGGCGGACAAACTTGGACTGGAGCTGGACGTCCAGGTCACGTCGTGGGAGAACTGGCCGCTGAAGACCCAGTCCGGCGATTTCGAGGCCGTGTTCTCCAACGTGGGCGTGAACAAGGACCGGGTGAAGCTGTTCGACTTCGCCAGCTACCGGGCCGCGTACATGGGCTTCGAGGCCAAGAAGTCCTCCACCTACGACATCAAGGGCGCGGACGACATCTCCGGCCTGAAGATCTCCGTGGGGTCCGGCACCAACCAGGAGAAGATCCTGCTGGCCTGGAACAAGGAACTCGAGGGCAAGGGCAAACCGCCGGCAACGCTTCAGTACTACTCGTCCGACGCCGACACTATCCTGGCGCTGTCCTCCGGCCGGACCGACCTGAACATCGCACCCTACCCGTCCACGGTGTACCGGGAGAACACCCGCGACGACCTGAAGGTGGTGGGCAAGGTGAACGCCGGCTGGCCGTCCGAAACCCTGGTGGCCGCCACCACCCTGCGCGGCAACGGGCTGGCTCCGGTGATTTCCGAGGCACTGAATTCGGTGATCAAGGACGGCTCCTACGGCAAGGTGCTGGAGCGCTGGGGCCTGTCCGAGGAAGCGCTGCCCGAATCCAAGACCATTACGGCGGAGAACTTCGCGGCAACGCAGCCCGCTGCAACTCCCTCAGGGAAGGCATCATGACCGCATCATCCACTGGCACCGCCCTTGAGTCCTTCGACGCCGACTGGCAGGAATGGCATGCGGCCCACGAGCAGCACCGGGCTCACCCGCACGGTTTCCTGGCCGTGACCCACCTGCATTGGCTGGGCGACGAACCCACGCCGCTGGAAGGTGCCCCCGGTACCTGGAGCGTGGAGGCCGACGTCGTCCGCGTGGTTTTGGCGCCGGGTGACATTTTGCAGCAGGACGGCAGGGAGCTGAACACGCCGTCCGGCGCGACCCTGGAGTTCGGGCCGATCGAGGAGCGCGGCGGCATCAACCTGGTTTCCGGCGATTCAGTCATCGAACTGGCCAAGCGCGGCGGTGAGTACATCGTGCGGCCGCGTCATCCGGAAAACCCGCTCCTGCAGGAGTACCAGGGAACGCCCGCCTACTCGCCCGATGCGGCGTACGCGGTCCGCGGAACGTTCGTGCCGTTCGAGGCGCCGCGGCCCACCACCGTGGGTGCCGCCGTCGAAGGCATCCAGCATGTGTACGAGGCCCCGGGCGAGATCCGCTTCAAGCTGGCCGGCCAGGAGCTGGTGCTCACCGCGTTCAACGGCCATGCCCCGGGCTCCTTGTCCGTCCTGTTCACGGACCAGACCTCCGGCAAGACCACCTATGCGGCGAACCGCTCGCTTTCGGTGGTGCCCGGCGCGGACGGCTCCGTGCTGCTGGACTTCAACCGGGCCGTGAACCTGCCCTGCGCCTACACGGACCTGGCCACCTGCCCGCTGCCGCCGGCCGAAAACCGGCTGCCCGTGGCCATCGAGGCCGGCGAGAAGATTCCCTACGAACGTCAGGACCAGCAGTGAGTACTTTTCCCAGGCCGGGTTTCGTGGCCATCGAGCTCGACGGCGCCGGCCGGGACGGTGCGGACATCACCCGGGCGGTTCTGGCGGCCGAGTCGGCGGGCTTCCACGCCGCCACGTTCACCGATGCGCCTGCTCCGGGCCGGACGAACGCTTTGCAGCGCGCCGCGTTCGCCGGGCCCGTGACACGGACCATCGCACTGGTTCCCGAGGTGGACACTGTCTACACCGATCCGTTCCACGTCTCCACCCAGCTGGCCAGCCTGGACTATGTCTCCCTGGGCCGGGCCGGGTGGATCGTGGCCGTGGCCGAATCGCCCGAGGCGGCTGCCGCCGTCGGACGCTCCTCCGTAACCGGTGCCGCGCTGGGACAGGAAGCCGCTGCCTCCATCGAGGTGTCCCGGCGGCTGTGGGACTCGTGGGAGGACGACGCCGTGATCCGCGACGTCCCCACCGGCCGGTACATCGACGTGGACAAGCTCCACTATGCCGACTTCGAAACGCCTGCCGGTTTTGCCGGAGCCGGGTACTCCGTGAAAGGGCCGTCCATCATCCCGCGCCCACTCCAGGGGCAGCTGCCGGTGCTGGTGCCGGCGTCCCTGCTGGGGGAAGTTTCAGCTGAAGCCGTGGATGCGGTGCTGGTCTCCGCGCCCACTGCTGAACTGCTGGCGGCCGAGGTCCGGGATGTACGGGCGCGGGTGGGTGGAGGCGTCGCCATTGTTGCCGAGCTCGACGTCGTCCTGGACGCACATGGGCAGGCTGCGGGTTCACGGGTCGCAACGTTCGACGGCGGCCGGGCGGCTTTTGCGGGTTCCGCGGCGGGGCTCACGGACTTCCTGGCGTCCCTGCTGGCGGAGGCCGACGGCGTTCGGCTCCACCCGGCGTCGCTCTTTGTCGACCTTGAGGAACTCAGCCGGCTGGTGCTGCCGGAGCTGCGCCGCCGCGGGTTGCTCCGTCCGGTGGTCCAGGACGGGACCTTCCGCGACGTGCTGGGCCTGGAGCGCCCGGCCAGCCGTTACGCATCTGCCACCGCTGCGCCTCAGGGCGCGGGAAAGTAAGGGGAAACACCATGACGCAGCACAGCCGTGCTAAATCCGATGTTTTTGTGCCGAGCGGCCAGATCCAGTTCGGCGTCTTCTTCCAGGGCGTCAACTCCGGCACTATCTGGAAGGCGCCGGAATCCGGATCACAGACAGACTTCGAGTCCTTCCGCCGCATCGCACAGACCGCCGAGCGGGGCCTCTTTGCCGCGTTCTTCCTGGGGGAGGGGCTGCGCCTGCGCGAGCACCTGGGCCGCCCGCACGCCCTGGATGTGGTGGGCCGGCCGGACGCACAGACCATGCTTGCCGCCCTTGCGTCCGTCACGGAGAACATCGGCCTGGTGGCCACGCAGAACACCACCTACAACGATCCCGCGGACCTGGCGCACCGGCTCGCCTCGCTGGACCTGATCTCCGGCGGCCGCGCGGCGTGGAACATCGTGACCACGGACAACGCGTGGACCGGGGCGAACTTCCGCCGCGGCGGCTACCTGGACCACGCCGACCGGTACAAGCACGCTGAAGCGTTCGTGGAGACCGCCAAACGGATCTGGGACTCGTGGGAAACTCCGGAAGGGCCCGCCCGGCGTGTGCTGCACGAGGGCCAGCACTACACGGTGGATGTGACGCCGCGGCTGCCGCGCAGCGCCCAGTACCGGCCGGTGCTCTTCCAGGCCGGCGATTCGCCCGAGGGACGCAACTTCGCCGCCCGGCAGGCGGACGTGATCTTCTCGGCCCATCCCAAGTTCGACGCCGCCGTGGAGTTCCGGAAGGACCTCGTGGCGCGGTCCATCGCCGCCGGCCGTGGGGCAAACGCGGTGCAGATCATGCCCGCGAGTGAATTCATCCTCGCCGCCACTGCCGAAGAAGCGCTGGAGAAGAAGGACTGGGTGCGGAGCCTGCAGATCGGACCGCAGCAGGCCGTCGCCTACCTTGAGCAGTTCTGGGGACGCGAGCTGTCCGAATACGATCCGGACGGGCAGCTGCCGGAGATCGATCCCGTGGTGGAGGAAACCTCGGAGACCCGGGGCAGCGGTTTCCACGGCGCCAAGGCCCGGCAGTTGGCGGACCAGTGGCGGGCCGAGGCCAAGGACAAGGGGCTGTCCATCCGGCAGTTTGTCACCTCCAAGACGGCGCGGATTGATTCCACCTTCACCGGTTCCTACACGGCGGTGGCGGACCAGCTGGCCGAGTACGCGCGCGTTGGCGCGGTGGACGGGTTCAATATCTCCCCGTGGCTGATTCCCACCGGCCTGGACGACATCGTGAACCACCTGGTGCCGGAACTGCAGGAACGCGGCGTGTACCCCACCGAATACCGCGGCAGCACGCTCCGCGAGCACCTGGGGCTGGAGACGCCGGAGCGTACGGTGGCTGAGGCTGCCCAGGCGGTTCGCGCCTGATGCACTGGGCTGGGTTTGCTGCCTGGGCCGGTCTTGCTGGAAGGGTCGACGACGGCGCTGAGGTGGGCGCCGCCGTCGACCCTTCCGTGGGTGCGTCCTCCCACACCGTCAGGCTGCAGCTGACGGTGTGGGAGCAGTGGCTGTAGAGCCCGTGATGTCAGGCGTGTGGCCGGCTACAGGATGCCTGTGGGCACAAGGAGCGCCCATGCCATGGCCGGGGCAGCCAGGACAACCGCCCCGGCATAGAACATGAGCTGGCGGTAGACCCGCTGCCGGTCGTCCTCCCGGGCGTTGGCCACCACCAGGGCGCCATCGGTGGAGAAGGGCGAAACGTCCACGACCGTCGCCGCGATGGCCAGGGACGCGACGGTTCCGGAGGCGCTGAGGCTGCTGGCGGCCAGGAGCGGGCCGGCCATCGGGATGAACGCGGTGAGTAGCGCGGTGGACGACGCGAAAGCCGAGCCGACGCCGATGACGTAGCACAGGACAAGTGCGATGAGCAGGGGTGCGCCGAGTGCCAGCGCCTGCTGGGCCAGCGTGTCGATGACGCCGACGCGCTGGAGCAGCGAGACGTAGGTGATCATCCCTGCCACCAGCAGGACCGTGGACCAGGAAATACCGCCAATGAACGTGCGGTGCTCCTTGATGTTGACCAGCGCCAGCAGGAGGCCGGCGGAGAGGGCCACGAACCCAATCGGCAGGTGAAAACCCAAGGTGCACACCAGCAGCCCCAGTATCAGTACCAGGGTGAGGACCTGCTGGCCGTGGGGCCGGATGGCCGCGGCGGGGCCTTGCAGCATGCCGGCGCCGCCGCGGGAATCATGCAGCCGCCGCATGAGGACGAACGCGATGATGGTCAGCACGGACAGGATGAGGTTGAGCGCGAAGCTGGCGGCGAACAGCGCCATCGGGGAAACCGGGAAGCCGTTCTTCACCGAAATGTTGTGGACCAGCACGCCGGCCACGGACAGCGGGGAGAAGCCGCCCGCGTGGGCCCCGTTGATGATGAACGCCCCCATGAGTACGGGGTGGAGGCGCGATTCGTAGGCGAAGCCCATGGCCGCCGGGGCAAGGAGCGCGACGGCGGCGGGAGAGAACGTGCCAAGGGACGTCAACACAGCGGCCACGAGGAAGAAGACCCACGGCAACAGCATCGTCCGCCCCCTGACCAGCCGCACGCATGCCTGGACAATGATGTCGATGGTGCCGTTCCGTTGGGCCATGCTGAAGAAGTAGGTGACGCCGATGATCGTCAGGACGATGGCGGCCGGAAACTCGGCAAGGATCTCAATGTCGGTCATGCCAAGCATGAAGTAGCCGACGCCGAACGAGGCCACCAGTCCCATCACGCCAATGTTCAGCGGCCACTTGGTGGCAACGATGAACATCACCACCAGGATGACGAGCGGGATGATTTGGGTGGCTGTCATGGCCTGCTCCGATGTCGTGGTGACCGCTGGTTTGGCGACGACGTTACCCCACAACGGCGGTTCGCCCGGGGCGTGGCGCCCCGGGCGAACCGCGGTGGTATTCATTTTGCGCAGGCGGTCAGTGTGCCAGGGCAGGCTCGGCGAGCTGCACCTTTTCTGCTTCGGTGGGCACGAAGCCGGCCTGGAGTTCGGAACGGAGCTTGGCCATGTCCAGCTCGCCCTGCCATTTGGCAATTGCCACGCAGGAGACGATGTTGCAGACCGTGCTGGTGAGGGCTCGGGCCTCGCTCATGAAGCGGTCGATGCCAACGATGAGGGCGACGCCGGCCACGGGGAGGGTGGGCATGACGGTCAGGGTCGCCACCAGGGCCACGAATCCGCTGCCGGTGACACCGGCCGCACCCTTGGAGGTCAGCAGCATCATGCCGAGCATCAGCAGGATCTGGCCCCAGTTGAGGTGGATGTCGCAGGCCTGGGCGATGAACATGGAGGCGAGGGTGAGGTAGATGGCCGTTCCGGTGAGGTTGAAGGAGTAACCGGTGGGAACCACCAGTCCCACAACGCTGCGGTCGCAGCCGATCCGTTCGAGCTTGGAGAGCAGGCGCGGCAGGACGGGTTCGCTGGAGGACGTGGCAAGGACGATCAGGAACTCGTCCTTGAAGTAGCGCAGGATCTGCCACAGGCTGAAACCGGTCATCTTGGCCAGGACACCCAGGCCCACCACCACGAAGACGATGCAGGCGGCGTAGAAGGCAAGGATCAGCATGCCGAGGTTTCCAATGGAGTGCGCGCCGTACTTGCCAACCGTGAATGCCATGGCCCCGAAGGCTCCCAGCGGGGCTACCTTCATGATGTAGCCGAACATGATGAAGAGCAGCTTGTTGAAGCTGTTGACCACGTCCAGGGCCAGCTTCCCGGGTGCACCGAGCTTGCTGAAGGCAAAGCCGCACAGTAGCGCAATGACCAGCACGGGCAGGACCTCACCGTCGGCGAAGGCGCCAACGAAGGTGGTGGGGATGATGCTCAGGATGAAGTCCACCGGGTTGCTGCTGGGCAGCTGCGTGGTGTACTTCTGGGCCACCGAAGAGTCCAGGTGCGTGGGATCAATATGCATGCCGGCGCCGGGCTGGAACAGCGTCACCGCGGCCAGGCCCAGGGCCAGGGCGAGTGCCGTCAGTGCGTAGAAAAGGCCCAGCGAACGGATCAGGGTGGGGCCCACCTTCTTGGTGTCCCGCAGGGAGGTGATGCCTCCCACGATGGTGCAGAACACGATGGGGGCGATCATGAACTTCACGAGTTTCACGAAGCCGTCACCGATGGGCTTGAGGGATGCGCCGAGATCCGGCCACAGTGCGCCTACAACGACGCCGAGGGCGACTCCGATGAGTACCTGGACATACAGGTGTCCGAGGATGGATTTGATCTTCATTGAACAACTTCCTGGTTGTTGCGGCCCCATTAATAATGGGGCAAAGAGATAAGGGTTTTAGGCGGACAGCTCAGCGGGCTGGGCCACGTCGATGTCTGCGGTAGCGATGTGCCGGGCCGCCCGGTGGAGGGCCACTTCGGTGACGGCGCCTGTGTCATCGGAAATGATGTCGGCGGTGATCACGCCGGCAGGCGTCCCTATCCGCAGCACACGAAGACTTCCGGTGCTGGTGGAGGGTGATAGTCCCGCTGCATTGGCCACTACCGATGACTCCAGCGAGGCTGCAAGGGCAACTGCCACGGCTGAGGTCAGGCCGATGGCAGGGTGCGGCGCGAGCATGGACAGCATCCGCACCCGCACGTCGTGGCTGTCGGCAGGAATGGTTGTTCCGTCGGCTGCGATGTAGTCGCCGGCAGGCGCTACAACACCCACTTTCGGTACAGCGTTCTGCGGCGGATCCTCCGGCTTCCGCAGGCCCATGATGAGGCCTGCCGACGCGCGGGCTGCAATGAGCGTGGGCAGCTGCGCGCTGAGGTTATCCGTCATCGAGGAAAGATCGACGCCGGCTTCCTCGGCTGGGAGGAGCACGGCGGGGGCGCCTGCATCCACCATCGTGGCACTGAGCGTCTTGCCCTCCACCTGGAGCTGGTCCACCGTGTTGCCGGTAGGCAGCACAGACCCCGTGCTCTTGCCCCAGGGGCTGTGGAAGGAGAGATTGACGGGAACACCCGCTGCGCTGCTGCCGGGAACCCGCGCCAAACCTGACTTGGGGATGCGCCCTCCCGGGGTGGGTACGCTTCCGGTGAGCACCGCCCCGGAGGACAGATGGCGCATGCGGACCTTGGTCATGCCGTCCTGGGCGGCAACGATGCCCGACTGGACTGCGAACAGCGCAATGGCCGTGGCGCAGTTGCCGCAGTTGGAACCCAGCTCAACGGTAGGGTCACCGATTCCCACCTGGGCAAAAAGGTAGTCAAGGTCTGCCTCGGTGTCAGGAGTTGCCCAGATGACTGCAGCCTTTGACGTGGTGGACGTGCCGCCCCCGACGCCGTCCAGCTGCCGCGCATCCGCTGCGCCGAAAGCTGCTGACAGCAGTGCGGGGATTTCCTCGCGGGTGGGGGCATGGAGGGCCACGTCCCTGGCATCGAAGAGCCAGCACTTGCTGGTGCCGCCCCGGTACCAATGTCCTTTGAGTCCCACTGTATTTCTCCCTTGTAACGTGCAGGGTGCTCTACTTCACAGCACCTCGTACTTCTACGATCCGGGATAAGAGGCTTCAGCACAATCACAAGAAAATCGACAAGTGTCTACTTTTGCTAAACTCAACCTATGGCAATCCTCGACCTTCACCGGCTTCATGTGCTTCGTGAAGTGGGCCGCTCCGGCTCGCTGACATCCGCTGCTGCGGCCCTTTCGTTCACGACCTCGGCGGTCTCGCAGCAGATAGCCAAACTTGAGCAGGAGATGGGCGTGGTCCTCATCGAACGCCACCCCCGGGGTGTGGTCCTGACCGAAGCGGGACACGCCCTCCTGCATTACGCGGATGAGATCGACAGGACCGTTGAAGCTGCCCGCGCCGAAATGGGGGAGTTCGCGGGCCTTCGACGGGGGCAATTGCGACTGGGGACTTTCCCCACCGTGGGAGCATCGCTGATGCCGGACGTTGTGCTGGCGTTCCGGGCCCGGCACCCTGAGGTGGCGGTAACGGTTGTCAGTGCCAGGCGGGACGGCCTGCTGGAACGGCTTCGGCGACGGGAAATCGAACTCACGCTGCTGTGGGACTATCCGTGGCAGCAGATCGACGATCCCGATTTGACCCTGGTCAGGCTGATGAATGATCCAACGGTGCTGCTGGTACCGCGTGACCACCCCATCGCGAAACTGGCCTCGGTCCGCATCGGCGCACTGAGCGACCAGGAATGGGTGGTGCGCGACGAGCACCCCGTTGCCGACGTCCTCAGCCGGGTGTGCCGTGACGCAGGGTTCGAGCCGCGGATCGCGTTCGCAGCCAACGATTACCAAGAGACGCAAGGCATGGTGGCTGCAGGCATCGGAATCGCCCTGGCGCCCAAGCTGGCGCTGACCGCCCTCCGCCCCGACGTCGTCGCGGTCCCCTTGGCTGGATCCCCAAAGCGCCGGATCCTCCTTGCCCACTTGGCAAACCGGAGGCTCAGCCCCGCCGCGCAGCAGGCCACGAAGGTGTTCCAGTCCATCGCGAAGGGGCAGTCCTCCTGACCGAGAGCGGCCGCGGTTCGGAGAAGAGTTAGGCCCCTGCCGTGCAGGAGCCCGGTGTTTGTGCACGACTGTATACAATGGTGTGCGTACTCCAACGTAGAAGAGGAAGCATTGGCCACCCCCATCCACCAGCGGCTCCGCGAAGACGTCCTGGCAAGTGTCTTCGCCCCGGACGAGCCCCTCACCGAGGCCAAACTCACGGAACGTTACGGTGCTTCGAGAACTCCTGTCCGCGAAGCCCTTCAGCGGCTGGAGCAGGACGGGCTCGTCGAACGTCGCGGCAAGGCAGTGGTGGTCCGCACGCATTCGGCTGAGGAGATCATCGATATCTACGAGTCGAGGATCATTCTGGAGCAGGCCGCCGCCGCCAAGGCCGCCGTCAAGGCAACAGCCCTGGACCGTCAACTGCTCACGGGGCTGCTGACGCAGATGCAGCAGCTGGATGCCGGCGACGGCCGGGCACTCGCGGAAACCAACCGCGCCTTCCACGCCCAGCTGTGGCACGCCACCCACAGCCCGTCGCTCATCAGCCTGCTGGAGCGCCTGGACCAGCAGGTGCGCCGGTACACCCTCACTACACTGACCTACCCCGGAAGGTGGCCGGTGGTGCTGGCAGACTACGCCGACCTGCTGGCCGCCATCGGGGACGGCGAGCCCGGACGCGCGGGGGAGAGCGCCGCCCGCCACATGTCGGACGCTTTGGCCATCAGGTTGAAGATGTACGCCGAGGATCCCAGGACGCTCTAGGCCGCACCCGCGGCCTGGCAGTGTCCCCTACAAGACCCGCCGGCCGATGTTCCTGCATACTCCATCGCAACAGGAAACCCGAAAGTCGGGCGCAGGACGTCAGCCGGCGCAAGAGGTGGGGCAGGCTCCAATGAGCCTGCCCCACCTTGCTTTTCAGGTGCCTGCTGCACGTGGTCAGCCTGCTAGAACGTACGACGGCGGCGGCCAGGCGAGTGCCGCCGTCGAACCCTCCAGGGGTGCTTCCCTTTGGAAGCGTCCGGCTGTGGGCTCTGGCGGGGCAAAGCCGGGCGGATTAAGCTCTCCCGCATCAACCCGCGCATTGTGAAGGGACCAATGATGAAACTGAGCCACATTCCCCTCCGCCTGGCCACCGGAGCGTTCATCTTCAACGCCGGCTACAGCAAGCGGAACCTGGACAAGGACAGCGCCGCCCGACTGCAGGGCATGGGCGCCAAGGTGTATCCGCAGCTGAACCGGATGGAGCCGGAAAACTTTGGGAAGCTGCTCAGCTATGCCGAGATGACCCTGGGCGCAACACTCCTGGCACCGTTCGTGCCGAGCCGGCTGGCGGGGCTGGGCCTTGGCCTCTTCTCCGGCTCCCTCCTCACCATGTACCGACGAATCCCGGAGATGACCCTGGAGGACGGGATCCGGCCAAGCCAGCAAGGCACTGCGCTGGCAAAGGATGTGTGGATGTTCGGAATTGCCCTGGCGCTGATCCTGGACCGGAAAGGTTCTCCGACGCGAGGTGGCAGCCGGCCCCTGGCTCGCATGGCCTCCTAGGTGTATTGACCACGGAGGTTAGGAACATGCGGCGTGGTTAGGTGACAAAAAGAAGACCTCCAAGTGGAGTGGGGCTTGTCTAAGAGTCCGATCCACAAGGAGGTCTTCAATGTCCCA
>NZ_JBHDJA010000036.1:0-25403 GCF_041877125.1 Arthrobacter sp. E44 | reverse complement strand
CCTCGGGGCCGGCGTCGGCAATGCTCAGCAGCACCTTCCCGGTAGCGGGATCCTCGACGTCGAACGTCTTGCCCGAAGCGGCGTCGCGCCACTCACCATCGATGAGCAGCCCGGTGGGAACCGAGGCCAGCAGGGCGCCTTCACGCTGGGCGTTTATTGACATCGTTCTATCTCCAAGGGTTTCAAGGAAGTCGTGGCGGTGTGCCGCCAACCTTCAGCAGTTTGGTGCGGGCGGGCCGCCAGAATCAGGGTATGAGGACATTCAAGGCTTCTGGTGCTCTTGTCCCTGTTGAGGTGGCGTCGGTGCCGACCCGTCTGGTCGGCACCGACGCCTAAGGCGGGAACCGGCTAGGCCAGGACGCTGGTCTTAGTACGGATCAGGTCCAGGGCCTGAACGAGGTACCCCTTGAAAACCGGGTAGTTCTCGCTCATCGGGAAGTGCCCGATAGCCTTCATTTCGATGAACTCCGCGCCCGGGATCTGGCTGGCGGTGCGGGCTCCGTCTTCAGGGGTGGTGAGGTAGTCGTATTCGCCGGTCATCATGACCACTGCGCATTTGTCGGTCTGGATTTCGCCCAGTTTGCCGCGCAGATCGTGGTCCACCGAGTAGAAGTACAGGTCACCCTTGAACGCCTCGGAGCCCTGGGTGTAGTAGAACCACGTTTTCCAGCGGTCCGCCTCGGGCGATTGGGGGGCCATGAGGTCCCAGGTGCCGCTGCCGCACACCTGAGCGGCGTTGGCGTGCGGGTGCTGCCACCAGTCGAGGTAGAACCCCGGTGAGTAGTCTGCCCCCTCTACGGGGATGACGGCCGCGAACCTCTCCGGGGATCGGTGGGCGAGCTGCAGCGCGATGTTGCCGCCGAAGGAGGATCCCATGAAGATGGGGTCAACCAGTTCCAGTGCATCGACGAGAGCGATGATGAAGTTGGCGTAGTGGTCCGCGCTGAGCTGGTACTCCTCGGTCCACCACTCCGTGTTTTCAGGGGGGTCCGATTTGCCGTGGCGGGGAAGGTCGTAGGCGATGACGCGGTAGTTGGCGGTGATCTCCGGGTCCTCCAGCAGGCCGCGCCACTGATGGTTGTGGGCTCCGGCGGTGTGCTGGCAGACCAGGGGCTGGCCTTGGCCGTTTTCGAGGTAGAAAACCTTGTATTCAAGGCCGTCCACGTCGACGGTGACGTAGTGGCCGGTGACGGGGGAAATTTTACTCATGTCAGTAACTCCTATGGTCTAGACGGGTGCGCCGGTGGAGCGCAGCAGTTCGATCTGGCGGGTGATGCAGCGCAGGTTCTGCATCAGGACCAGGACCTCGCCTTCCAGCTTCATGTCCCGCTGGAAAGTGGCGGCCCAGATGCCGTGGTACATGGGAGCGGGGACGGGCTTGCCGAATTCACCCCAGGTGTGGGCACTGGCCCGGATGGCGAACTGGTAGGGCACCTCAATGGGTCCCGGGTCCACGGAAATCTGGGCGATGGTGCCCGATACCACCCGGACAACAAAGGTGTGTGTCTCCATGTCCAGGAGGTAGGAGCAGGTGAAGTACTTTCCGTGGGCCTGGATTTCCGGGTCCTGGTTGTTGGCCTCAGTGAAGCTCTGAACCCAGGATTCTACGGAAGGGGCACGTGTTGCGACCGTCATGTCATTGTTCCTCTCGTTGGACTCGCGGAGGGTCGGGCTTCTCTGCCCGAGCCTCGGAAGCGTGGTTCCTGGAGTGCTTGGTGGCTATCTCCGTTGGCAACCCTTCGCTGTTTCCATTGCAGCCCCCGCAACCCCGACCGGTCCAATACCTGTGCCCTATCCGTCAATAGGCCGAAACTATTGGACCCCGATTGTGGCGGAGCCTACAGTTGAACGATGCAGCAGCCACAGCTAGACCTGCGCGTACTGCAGTACTTCGTCGCCGTTGCGGAAGAACTGCATTTCGGGCGAGCCGCTGCGCGGCTCCATATCGCGCAGCCATCCCTCAGCGTGCAAATACGGAAGCTTGAACATGCCCTTGGCACTCCCCTGCTGCTCCGGACCAGCCGCAGCGTCTCCCTGACCAGTGCCGGGGATGTCCTCATGGGTGAAGCCAAGCGTCTATTGGCCGCCGCCGAGCGTGCCGTTTCGCTGACGCGTGAGGTGGCCAGCGGGGTGCGGGGCACCCTCATAGTCGGCTTTCAGGCCAACGCGGCTGCCGAGCTCACGCCGCGGATCCTCTCCGCTTTCAAGAACAACCACCCGGAAATCCACGTCCAGATGAGGTCGTTCGATTTTGCCGACCCCACTGCGGGGTTGGCCGACGGAAGTGCCGACGTGGCCTTTGTGCGGCCGCCCCTGCCCGCGGCTGACTGGCTCGCCATGGAGACACTGTTCGTTGAGCCGCGCGTCCTCGTAGTTGCCAGCAGTTCCCGCTTTGCCGGGCTGTCTGAGGTTTCCGTGGAACAGGTCGTTGATGAGTCCTTCGTCGCCCGCAAGGCTCCGGATAAGTGGAGGGATTTTTGGCTCGCAACCCAGGCCCGCGGAGGACAGCCGGTCCGTATGGGCACTCAGGTAGCTACTGTTGACGAGTGTTTCGAAGCCATCATGGGTGAGCGGGGCATTGCATTCACGCAGGCATCCACCCAGCGTTTCTATGACCGTCCGGGGCTATCATTCATACCGGTCAGGGATGTCCCGCCTTCTCCGCTGTCCATTGCATGGCGGACGGATGTCAACGACGGGCTGGCACGTGAGTTCGTGGAGACCGCCCGGACGTTGGCCTCCTTCGGAGGTGTCCCGAACCTCGTCGACTCCCGGCTGACCGCCTAGCTATCCCTCTTCGCCCCAGTCCAATTGGTGCACTGACTATGCCAGTGCACTAGCCGCCCCCCCGTCGTCCGCTGTTTTTGTGTTACTTCGTGAGTGCATCTTCAAGCCAGGACCTCAGGACAGGGGCGGGAGCTGCCCCCGCCTGCCTCGCGACGATCTTGCCGTCGACTATGACCATCAGCGTTGGCACCGCCTGAATGGCGAATCTGGCGGAGAGCTGCGGCGAGTGATCCACATCGACCTTGACAAGTTTGATTTGCCCCGCGCGTTCGTGCGCCAACTGGTCCAGCACCGGGCTCACCATCCGGCAGGGTCCGCACCAGACCGCCCAAAAGTCCACCATCACCGGAATGCCGGACCGCTCAGCAATTTCGCCGAAGTCGTCGTCGCCGGCTTCAACTACCCAGGGGAGCTCCCGGTGGCAATTCCCGCAGCGCGGCCGCCCCTCCGCGGCAGCCGGAACGCGGTTGGACTTGCCGCAATGGGGACATTTGATGACAGCCTTGTTCATGGGGTTCCAGCCCCCTCCAGCTCCCTCTCGCTGTAGTCAACCACGAGTTCCCCTCCGGACGCGGTCACCGTGACCACTCCGCCTTCGGCGATACTGCCGCGCAGGAGGGCCCGGCCCACCTCCGTTTCCACCACACGGGAGATAAAGCGGCGCAGCGGTCGCGCCCCGTAGATCGGATCGAAGCCGCGTTCGGCTATCAGTTGGCGTGCCTCCTCGGTCAGGCGCAGCTCGATTTGCTGCTCGGCGAGCCGCTGCCGCAACTGGTGAAACTGCAGGTCAACGATGCGCTCGATTTGCGGCAGTCCCAGGGGTGCGAACAGGACGGTGTCGTCCACGCGGTTGAGGAACTCGGGACGGAAATGGCCCCGGAGCTCCCCCATCACCAGGCTCCGTGCCTGCTCGGTGACCGTTCCGCCCTCAGTGGAACCCTCAAGGAGATATTGGGAACCGATATTAGAGGTCATGATGATCACGGTATTGCGGAAATCAACGGTGCGGCCCTGCGAGTCCGTAACCCTGCCGTCGTCCAGGACCTGCAAAAGGGTGTTGAAGATGTCCGGGTGGGCCTTTTCCACCTCATCGAAAAGCACCACCGAGTACGGCTTGCGGCGCACGGCCTCGGTGAGCTGGCCACCCTCGTCGTAGCCGATATAGCCCGGAGGGGCACCCAATAGCCGGCTCACGGTGTGGCGCTCCTGGTACTCGCTCATGTCCAGCCGGATCATCGCGTTCTCACTGTCGAAAAGGGCAGCGGCAAGGGCCTTGGCGAGTTCGGTCTTCCCGACGCCGGTCGGCCCCAGGAAGATAAACGAGCCGATGGGCCGACGCGGATCCCGTATACCGGAACGTGCGCGGATGATGGCATCCGTAACCGCACTGATTGCTTCTTCCTGACCGATCACACGGGCGCGCAGGATCTCGTCCAAATGCAGGACTTTCTCACGTTCGCCCTGCTTCAACCGTGCCACCGGTATGCCTGTCCAGGCCGCGACGATGTCGGCGATCTCATCCTCCGTCACCACCTCGCGCAGCAGGCGTTTCTCCCCCTGTTTCGCGGTCAGCCGCTCCTCCTCAGCGGCCAACCGCCGCTCGAGGTCGGCAATCCTGCCGTAACGCAGTTCCGCCGCCCGGTTGAGGTCGTAATTCCGCTCAGCTTCTTCAGCCTCCTGCCGCGCCCGCTCCAGTTCACTGCGGATTTCCTGCAGCTTGTGGATCGCCTGGCGCTCGGATTCCCATTGGGCCCGCTTCGCGTCGGCCTCCGCGCGCAGGTCCGCCAATTCACGCCTCAACTCCTCGAGCCGGGTCTTGCTTGCCGGATCGGTCTCCTTGGAGAGAGCCGCCTCTTCTATCTCAAGCCTTGTGACCCTCCGGGTTAGCTCATCCAGTTCCGCCGGCATCGAATCAATTTCCGTCCGCAGCCGGGCGCACGCCTCATCCACGAGATCGATGGCCTTGTCCGGAAGGAACCGATCAGTGATGTACCGGTGGGAAAGGGTGGCCGCAGCCACGAGAGCACTATCCTGAATCCGTACGCCGTGGAAGACCTCAAGCCGCTCCCGCAGCCCACGAAGAATGGAAATGGCGTCCTCGACGTCGGGTTCCTCAACCAGTACCGGCTGGAAGCGCCGTTCCAGTGCCGGATCCGACTCGATGTGTTTGCGGTATTCATCGAGGGTGGTGGCACCGATCATGTGCAGTTCCCCGCGGGCCAGCATTGGCTTGAGCATGTTCCCGGCGTCCATCGACCCCTCGCTCGCTCCTGCCCCGACGACGGTGTGCAGCTCGTCGACAAAGAGCAGAATCCTTCCCTCCGCCGCCAAGACTTCGGCGAGCACCGCCTTCAGCCGCTCCTCGAATTCGCCGCGGTACTTGGCACCTGCCACGAGTGCGCTCAGGTCAAGCGAGAAGATGGTCTTGTCCTTCAGCCCTTCCGGCACATCCTGGCGGACGATCCGTTGGGCCAGTCCCTCCACAATGGCTGTCTTACCGACGCCTGGCTCCCCGATCAGTACCGGGTTGTTCTTGGTCTTGCGCGATAGGATCTGCACGACCCGCCGGATCTCGGCGTCGCGGCCGATGACCGGATCCAGTTTTCCTGTGCGGGCGTCCGCCACCAGATCACGGCCGTATTTCTCCAGCGCCTCGTAAGTCTGCTCCGGTGTAGCCGAGGTGACGCGCTGGTTTCCGCGTACCTGGGTCAGGACCGAGAGGAACGCCTCACGGGTGATGCCGTGCTCGGCCAGCACCCTGCCGGCCGGGGTTGACCGGCCTTCCTCCGCCAGCGCGACCAGCAGGTGTTCCACCGAAACGTACTCGTCCTTAAGCCGTTTGGCTTCACGTTCGGCGGCATCCAGGAGTGCGCCCAGCCTACGGCTCACATACACCTGGCCCGGGGCCGCCCCCGGGCCGGTAACCTTCGGCTTGCGCCGCAGCTCCACTTCCACCGCGCTCTTCAGCTCGTCCACGTCCACCTGCATGCCCACGAGCAGCCGGGGAACGAGGCCTCCCTCCTGCTCCAGCAGGGCCAGCAGCAGGTGTTCGCCGTCGGTTTCAGTGTGCCCGTTGCGTTGGGCAATCCGTTGAGCCTCGGCCAAGGCCTCCTGCGACTTTTGCGTCAAACTCTCCATGTTCATCGTGAAGCTGTCCCTTCCACCTGCGTAATTTCAACCAGTCGCCGTTCAAGCGAGTCGACCCGCACCAACAGATCGAGAACCAGCGGTATTGCCGCGTAGTTCAGCGACAGCTCCGAATGAAGTCTCATGACACGGGCTATGAGGTCCGGGGCCCGAGGGCTGAACCAAGGTCCGTCCGGGGCATTGCCCAAGGGCCGGATCAGATCCAGGTCTACGAATCGCATGACGACGTCGGGGTGGACGCCGCTGATGCGTGCCACCGCCTCTAGATTCAGGCGCCACGGATAAGCGAGCGGATATGTTCGGCTCATAGAAGCCCCTCCCTCGGGTGAAAGTCGGAGACGGCGTCAAGCTGCTCGTACAGTTGCCGCACCTTGCTGCTCAGCCGCGGGGGCACCATGATCCGGATTTCCGCGTAGAGGTTCCCCGGCTGGCCCCTCGGGTCGGGCATGCCCTGGCCTCGAAGCCGGAGCCTGCGCCCGCTGGAAGATCCCTCGGGAACGGTGATGGTGACCGGTCCGGCAGGAGCGTTGACTTTGATCTTGGCCCCCAGGGCGGCTTCCGACGGGGTGACGGGAAGGTCGAAGTGAATGTCCCGGCCCTTGAGCCGGTACCTGGGGTCCGGTTGGATGCGTACAGTCAGGAAGAGATCCCCCGGCGGACCCCCTTCACGGCCTGCGGCGCCCTCCCCTGCGAGGCGGATGCGCTGGCCGTCCAGCACGCCGGGAGGTACGTCCACGTCATAATTCCGCGTTTCGCCATCCGGCTGGGCCAGGCGGACCGTGCGCCGTCCGCCACGAATCGCCTCTTCGAGAGTCAGCCGAAGCTCGGCTTCGTGGTCCGCCCCGTGCGCCGGGCCGGTTGCCTGCTGCCTGATCCAGTCGCCGAGCAGGTCCTCCCAATCGACGTCGCCACCCATATCGACGTTGACGTTGCCGTACCCGCTGCGTCCCGGCCTCGGGCCCGGCCTAGGGCCGCCGGCCCCCCAGCGCGGGCCGCCTCGGGCCGGACCGGCACCACTGTATTGTTTGTAATCCGCACCGAAGCGGTCGTACCGCGCCTTCGTTTCGGGATCCGAAAGCGTGCTGTACGCCTCGCCGATTTCCTTGAACCGGTCCGCCGCGTCCGGCTCACGATTGACGTCCGGATGGTATTTTCGCGCCAGCTTGCGGTAGGCGCGCTGGATTTCCTTGGCGTCCGCCGTGCGGGAGAGACCGAGAACGGAATACGGGTCCTCAGCCATGGTCAGGGTTCACCGCCCGGCTAACAACGACGGCGGCTGGCCTGAGGGTGGTGTCCGGACCACCGTAGCCCGGACGCAGTACGGTCAGCACAGTCCCGGGCGGAGCCTCGTCCGTTTCCGAGACACTGACCACCTCGTGAATCCGTGGATCGAAAGGGACGTTTTCGGCGTCGATCCGCGGATAGCCCAGGCGGGCCAGGGTATCTATGGCTTGGGACCGAATGGAGGCTACGCCGTCAGCGAGGGGATCCCCCTCAGACGGGGCGTGAGCCAAGGCCAGTTCGAGATTGTCCAGGACGGGCAGCCACTCTAACGAGACCGCTGCACGTTCCTGCGCCCTTAGCTGTGCCCCGTCCCGGACGGCGCGCTTTCGAAGGTTGTCCGCGTCGGCCAGCGCGCGGCGCCACAAGTCTTCCATTTTGGCCAGCGCATTGGCGTGGGCGGTCGCCTCGGCTTCCCTCTCATCGCGTGCGGCGGCTTCGGCCTCGCCACCTCCTGGATGGGCCTGTCCAGCCTGCCCCGCCTGGTCGCTCATGGCCGTTCCTAGCCACGGTCGAATTCTGCATCGACGATGTCATCGTCCTCCGCATCGGTGGAGGCGCCGGGCTGAGGCGAGGATCCCTGGCCTGCCCCTGCACTAGCCGAGGATGCCGCCGAGGCAGCCGAGGCAGCCGAGGCACTTAGCGCCGACTGTAGCTGCTGAAGCTCGGAAATCAGCTCCCTCGCGGTGCCAACATCCGCCTGGTTGCTGACGGCGTCGCGCGCCTGCCCTACCAGCAGCTCCGCCCGGGCCTTGTCGTGTGCCGGGACTGCGTCGCCAAGCTCGTTCACGGCCCGCTCAACGCGGTAGGCGACCGCGTCGAGTTCGTTGAGAGTGTCGATCCGCTCCCGGTTCTGTAGGTCTTCGCTTCGGTGGGAATCGGCCTCGGCAATCATGCGCTCCACTTCCTTGGCGTCAAGGTTGGAGCCTTCGCTGATAGTGATGCCCTGTTCCTTGCCCGTGTCCTTGTCACGCGCGGTGACGTTCAGAATGCCGTTGGCATCGACGTCGAACGTGACCTCGATCTGCGGTTCTCCCCGGGGCGCCGGCCGGATATCGGTCAGCTGGAACCGGCCCAGCACCCGGTTATCCGCCGCCAGTTCCCGCTCCCCCTGCAAGACCACCACGTCCACGGCCGGCTGATTATCGTCAGCTGTGGAGAAAACCTCGCTGCGCCTTGCGGGGATGGTCGTATTGCGCTCAATGATCTTTGTCATTACGCCGCCTCGTGTCTCGACGCCCAGGGAAAGCGGCACAACGTCCAGGAGCAGGACGTCCGAGACCTCGCCCTTAAGCACGCCGGCCTGGATCGCCGCACCGATAGCTACGACCTCGTCCGGATTGACACTCATGTTGGGATCTTTGCCGCCGGTCAAACGCCGGACAAGGTCCTGTATCGCGGGAATGCGGGTGGAGCCACCGACCAGAATTACTTCGTCGATGTCGTTAGCTGTAACCTTGGCGTCCGCCATCGCCTGCTTAACCGGGCCCATGGTGCGTTCCACCAGGTCGTGGGTGATATCTTCAAAAACGGAACGCCGAACGGTGGTCGTCAAATGCTTTGGACCCGTGGCGTCCGCAGTGACGAAGGGAAGGTTGACCTGGGCCTGGGTCACCGAACTCAGCTCTACCTTCGCTTTCTCGGCCGCCTCGAACAGGCGTTGCAACGCCTGCGGGTCCGAGCGCAGGTCGATGCCCTCCTGCTTCTGGAATTCGTCGGCCAGGTAATCAACAAGGCGGCGGTCAAAATCGTCTCCGCCAAGGTGCGTGTCACCTGCCGTAGAGCGAACCTCCACAACTCCGTCCCCCACGTCCAGCAGGCTTACGTCAAAAGTTCCGCCGCCAAGGTCGAAAACCAAAACCGTCTCATGCTGACGTTTGTCGATTCCGTAGGCCAGGGCCGCTGCAGTCGGTTCGTTGATGATACGCAGGACTTCGAGCCCGGCAATCCTGCCCGCGTCCTTGGTTGCGGTGCGCTGGGCGTCGTTGAAGTACGCAGGGACCGTGATGACGGCCTCCGTCACTTTTTCGCCCAGCTGCTTCGCGGCATCGTCCACCAGCTTGCGGAGAACAAGCGCACTCACCTCTTCGGGTGCTATTTTCTTGCCCTGAACCTGGAAACGCGCCAGTCCGTTGTCATCCGCCACGACGTCGAAACTCACGGCCTTGGCTTCATCCGTGATCTCGTCAGAGCGTCGGCCGATAAACCGCTTGGCCGAGGTAATGGTTCCTTTGGGATTGAGAATCGCCTGCCGGCGAGCCAGCTGCCCCACCAGCCGTTCCCCGCTGTCCGTATACGCCACAACGGAGGGCGTGGTCCGGGCTCCTTCTGCATTGGGTATGACGCGGGCTTCCCCGCCTTCCCAGACGGCGATCACTGAGTTGGTTGTTCCAAGATCAATTCCTACTGCTTTGGCCATGACTCGCTCCGGTCCTAGTGGGCGCGACCCCGTCCTGTGGCGACGCCGCCCGAGATTCCACCGCATGATTCCACGCCCCTGTCCCTGCCTGGCCGCGAGGCTCGAAGGGCTTTGTCATGGGGCCTTACAGGGTTGAGTCTGCCCGCGGAAGGGAAGGACGGCATGACCCTCGAAGGTCCAAATATCCTCAGGGGAACTGACCTAGCAGGATAGGGTCCGCAGGCGTAGGCTCGAAACCGAGGGATGATTCTGAATCCGCCGCCACACATCTCGCTACACGCATCTCGCCACGAGTCCTTAGCTGCGCACAGAGACTGCAGGTCAACTGAATGTCCGATCGATTAGCGGCCGACGAGATCCTCGGCAAGGCCATACACTCTGTATCGGCACTGGGATTCTGCCATGTAGCAGCTTCCTATCTTGTGGTGGATGGTCACCTGCTTCCTGGCCCGAACCAGGCGCCGACCGCCCAGGACCACGACATCCGCCAGCTCAAAGGCTGGGATGCCGAACTTCCTCCCGCAAGTCCGGGCTGGCGGTACGCGCTCTCGACCTTTGGCGACAGTGGAGAACTGAACGGGTGCCTGGTCCTGCATGCCCATACGGTTCCGAGTCTGGCGCAGATGATCGAGCTGCACGCAATGGCCGGAACATCCGCCCCCGGCGCAGTCGAGGAAACCGCGGGAGCACATCAGCAGGAGCGCCTTGGCCCGCTCCCCCATCCGCCCGGTGTTGACGATCGCTTGCGAATCCTGTCTGCAGCGGTGCTGCGGCTCGAAAACCGAACATCGATCCAAAATGCCCTGAATGGCACTCTCACAGCCCCCCTGGGACAAATGAGCTCCCGGGAGTCCCTTCTGGCGGAAGTGCTGTCCGTGCTGACGGGACGTCCGGTCTGCACTGAGGACGGATTCGGCAATATCCGCGCCGCGGCCGGTACCAAATCCGGCCGCCCCTACCCTCGGCCCAGCGCGGCTGACAGGTCGCGGACGGCACAACTCTGGCTCGCCTTCGGATTGCCGGTCCAGGAACCCCAGGGACTCGTGGCGCTGGTTTTGCTGGACAGGGACGTGCTGGGGGCAATGTGCTTGCTCGAGAACGGCAAGCCGTACACGGCCGAGGACGTCTTCGCCTTGGAGTATGGAACGCGGCTGTTGCAGGTGGAGTTGGCGCACCGGCGCAGCATTGCCCAGCTGGAACTGAAACTGGGGCGCGACCTGGTGTATGAACTGGTGTCAGGCATGGATGAAGAAGCCGCGGCCGCGCGTGCCGGGGCATTGGGATACGACATCACGGGCCCGCATCACGTGGTCGTCGCCCAGTGGCAACCGCCAAGAACGGACGACTCGATCGTGATCGCCCTGCGCAGGGCGCTGCGCGAACTCCAAACCCCTGCGCTCGTTTCACGGCGTTCGGACGTAGCACTGGCCGTGGTCTCCGGTGATCCGCTCAATACCGAGCTCTTTAACGTTGCGGCGAGGACTCTGCGCAGCGCCACCGGGGCCATGGGCATCGGAGGTCCGAGCCGCGATGTCAGCCAACTCCCCCGCTCCTACGCCGAGGCCATGCGTGCGCTGCACATCCGGGTCCACTCCATCGACCAGTACGGGCTCACGCGCTACGACCAGCTGGGGATCTACCGCATCCTTGACATGCCCGGCAGCGAAATAGACCTCTCCGGCTACGTCGCGGAGTGGCTGGGTGCGCTGCAGTACAACGATGCCCGCAGGGGATCCGACCTGGTACGCACCCTGGCGCAATACCTGGATCATGGCGGCAACTACGACGACACAGCCGACAGCCTCGCGATTCACCGGAGCACGCTCAGGTACCGGCTCAAGTCCATCCGGCAGATCACCGGTTTTGACCTTGCCGACCCCGAAACCCGCCTCAATCTGCACGTCGCCACCCGCGCCTGGCGCCTACGTCCCCACGGACGCCCGGAAGCATCGCACGGTTCAGACCAAACGCGGCACGGAAGCACGCAGCTGCCTCGGATTGACCTGGGGGACCCAAAACCGGACGGTTTTTAGGCGTCCCGGGGCCATGCGGGCGCGGTGACGGCGGAGGAAACTCGGACTGGTACACGTCGCCACAGACACCCGCAGAAGGCAACTGGAATCCAAAATGAGTATGAGCAGACCAACGACCGTCGAGGGCGATGCCCCGCTCCCGTCGCCACTACGCAGGAGGACGTGGCCCGCCACTCTCGGCGCCGGATTACTCATAGTCGGGTCAGCGTGCACCGGCTCACCAGCCGCTCCAACATCGCAATCCCCCAGCAGTGGAGATTCCAGCGGCGGAGGGGATCTTTCAGCCGTTCCCGCGATCGTCAGAGAAGTTGAGCCCTCTGTGGTCACGATCCAGACATCAGGCGGCATCGGCAGCGGGGTGGTCTACCGCAGCGACGGCACCATCGTCACGGACGCCCACGTGGTGGAGGACCAGCAAAAGGCGCCGTTCAAGAGCATCAGCATCCACTTCGCGGACGGATCTCAGGCGGCGGCCACCGTCGTCGGTGTTGACGACCCAACCGATGTGGCAGTGGTGAAAGCCGACCGTGGCAACCTTCCGGCCGCCAAGTTCTCGACGGCACTACCCGAAGTTGGGCAACTGACAGTTGTTATTGGCAGTCCGCTGGGGCTGGAGCAGACCGTCACGGCGGGCATCGTTTCCGCACTTCACCGCAATATGCCACCGTCAGAGGGATCGCCGCAGGGACTTATCGACCTCATCCAGACGGACGCGCCCATCTCCCCGGGCAATTCGGGTGGAGCAGTGGTCAACAGCAATTCCGAGATCATCGGGCTCTCGGAAGCCTATTTGCCACCCAGCTCGGGGGCCGTGTCGATCGGGTTCGTCACTCCCGCGGCGACCGTGATCGACGTGGCGGACCAGATACTGAAGAGCGGTGTGGCCTCGCACGCTGTCCTTGGGATTGTTCCCACCGACATCTCTCCTGAGGTCGCAAGCCGCTTTGGCCTTCCCAGAACGTCTGGCGCGCTGGTCATCGAAGTTGTCCAAGGAGGACCGGCGGCCAAAGCGGGGCTGCAGCCAGGAGACATCATCACCCAGTTCGACGGGCAGAAGATCGACAGTGTGACCGACCTTCTGGCCGCCCTACGCAAAAAAGACCCGGGACAGCAGTCCGATGTCGAGCTCCAGCGCGGGAAAGACACAAAGACCGTGAAAGCCACTTTGGGGAGCACAGGAAAGGAATAGGGCTGTTCGTACAGCCCGACCATCAAAGTCACGAATAACCCATTTCCAGAAACAGAGGTCTGGCCATGTCCGACGCATTGACGAAAGAATTGCATAAGGGATCAGGAAACACGTTGATTATCAGGGGCATCGCAGCCGTCCTGTTCGGCATTTTGGTTGTCGTCTGGCCCGGCGTCTCCATACTCGCACTGGTGATCCTCTTCGGAATATACGCATTCATTGACGGCATCACGAACATCGTGCACTACGTCAGGCACAAGGGGCGCCGGTCCGCTTGGCAAATAGTGGGCGGGGTCATTTCCGTGCTCGCGGGTCTCGCCGCCTTCTTCTGGCCGGGCATTACCGCCCTTTCGCTGGCGCTCGTCATCGGGGCGTGGGCCGTCATTCTCGGTGTCTCCCAGATAGCACAGGCCTTCGAAGTAAAAAAGACCGACGAACAATGGTGGCTCTGGCTGATCACAGGCATCGTCACCACTCTCTTCGGCCTCTTCCTGGTCATTCTTCCCGGCCCAGGCATACTTGGTCTCCTGGGGCTGCTCGCTTCCTTCGCGATTCTGTTCGGAATACTTCTGATTGCCACCGGAATTGACCTGCGGAGGAGGGGTGAAAACCCCATTGGAAAGCTCGCTGCGGGCTAGAAGAATTCCCACGTCCAGTTTCACTACTTGGGCGCTTACGCCAGCGGATTACATTCCGGAACAACGACGACGGCACAAGCGTCCCGCCGTTGGGTTACCTGCCCCGCGCGGGTCTGCCCAACACATCACTTCACTGGCAAACCAATGAGCCGGGTAAATTGCCCGGTGCCCGGCTGCCCGCGCTGGTCCGGTGTTTTCAATTCCGCCGCACAATGCCGACGGCACACTCAGTGCGGGCTTTTCCGGAGGCCGATTTCACGGCCGGAGCGAGGTAGGAGCCAATATGATTCCTGGAATCCGTGATCCGCATCTCGGACAGATCCGTCCGGTTCGCGTGCGCACACCGCAGGGCTGCGAGGAATGCCTGGCTTTAGGCACTCCCTGGGTGCACCTGCGTTTGTGTCTGACCTGCGGCCACGTGGGGTGTTGTGATTCCTCACCCATGCGGCACGCCCGGGCTCACGCCACTGAATTGCATCCAATCGTTCGTTCCCTGGAGCCCGGCGAAGACTGGCGCTGGTGCTATCCCCATGAGGCATTTGTCTAGGACGCGGAAAGGTGGAGCCGACTGATGGAACCTGTGACGGACTCGACTCTGATCGAAACACCGGATATCTCCGGCGCCTATCCACGGCTCAGCCAGGCCCAGATCGAATTGCTTAGCCGTGCCGGCACCAGACGGGATACCTCCGCCGGGGAAGTCCTCATATACGAGGGACACATCGACGCTGACTTCTTCGTGATTCTGCAGGGTAAGGTACTGGTCGTGGAGGGGCTGCACGCCGACGGTGAAGGACAGCCTGCTGGGCCGGGCCGCGGGACGCGGATACTCGAAGTTCACGGTCCCGGACGTTTCCTCGGGGAGCTGGGCCTGGTCGAGGGGCAGCCGGCCTTTGTCAGCGCAGTGGTAGCCGAGGCGGGAGAAGTGCTCCACATCAGCGGAGACGATCTGCGCCGCATGGTTTTAACGGACGCCACGGTGGGAGAGACCATCCTGCGGGCATACCTTCAGCGCCGGATCCTCCTGATCAGCGCAGGCGCGGGCATCCGCATCGTCGGGTCCCGTTTCAGCCGTGACACCCTTCGGCTGCTTGATTTTGCAGCAGCCAACCGCCTGCCCCACCGCCTGGTCGATCTGGAGGATGACGAGCAGGCACAGGCGATCCTGGACCGGGCTGGAATCCTTGCCAGTGACCTGCCGGCGGTGGTGCTGAACGCTTCGCATGTCCTAAAGAACCCGTCCAACGCGGAGCTGGCCCTTGCCTTGGGCCTGCGGGCGGTGAAGGAGCATTCTGCCTCGTACGACCTTATGGTGATTGGGGCCGGTCCGGCCGGTCTGGCGGCCGCCGTGTACGCGGCGTCCGACGGCTTGTCGGTGGTCCTCAAGGAAGGGCATGCGATAGGTGGGCAAGCCGGCACGTCACCACGGATTGAGAACTTTCTCGGCTTTCCCTCCGGAATCTCGGGTGGGGAACTCACTGAAAGGGCGATCATGCAGGCCCGAAAGTTCAAAGTCCAGGTCAACGTCGGCTGCCAGGCACACTCCATCACATTGCGGGACGGTGAATTTCGTGCCGAGTTCGACGAGAGCGGTCCTGCTTCATCACGTGCCGCGCTCCTCGCCACCGGGGTTCACTACCGCCGCCTGCCAGTCCCCCGGCTGGAGGAATACGAGGGAATCAGCGTCTTCTACGCCGCCACTGTCCATGAGGCCAGGCTCTGTGGAACCCATCCCGTGGCCGTCGTCGGTGGCGGGAACTCCGCCGGCCAGGCCGCCCTTTTCCTGTCTGGTATGGGAACACAGGTGCGGCTGGTGGTGCGCGGGGAAGACCTCCGGGCGGACATGTCAGGGTACCTCGCGGATCGAATCGAGGAGCACCCCGGCGTAGAGGTACTGCTGGGGGCGAATATCGTGGGCCTGGTTGGTTCAGACACCCTCGAACGTATCGTCGTAGATCTGAATGCCACGGGCGAACAACGGAGTTTCCCCTCGCGATACCTCTTCATTTTCATTGGAGCCAAGCCGCACACAGAATGGCTGCAGGATACCCTGGCCCTGGATGACCACGGCTTTGTTCTCACCGGGGCTGACCTCGAAGACCTTCCTGCCGGGTTCAGCCATCTGGGCCGCAGGCGGCTGCCCCTGGAAACCAGCGTGCCTGGCATGTTCGTGGCCGGCGATGTCCGGCATGGATCGGTGAAACGCGTAACGGCGGCCGCTGGTGAAGGCTCAACAGCAGTGGCAATGATCCACGAGCACCTGCGCCTCCTCCGGGATGGACCGTCCGGGGCGCGTCAGTGAAGGACAGCGCGGCCCGGCCTTGACCGGCCGCATAGTTCACGACGGCCGCATTCATTTTTGCCGGTCGAAGACCATAGACACATTGAACCGTAGGAGGCCGGGGTGCCAGAAAATCCAGGTGACGCGCCCTCTTCCGGTGACCGCAAGTTGGGGGTGCTCGCAGAGCCCGAGGTCACCGCCGAGTTTGCCGAGCGTAACGGCCGCGAAGTGGGCCATCTGCTCAACCTTGCCGACGAACGCCACAACTGGTCCGTTGTGATCGAGTACCGGGACTTCACGGCTGGCAATGGGTTGACGCCGATGTTGGACTCTTTGGTGAAACACCGGGTCCGCCGTTCATGGGATGTCATGGTCTGCCTGACCGATCTTCCGATTCGTCTTGACGGCCGGACTGTGGTCGCGGAAGTGGCGCTTGGGGAACCGATCTCCCTGGTTTCTTTGCCCGCGCTCGGCGCCGTCAACATCGACCGCCGGGTCCGCGCTGCCGTCACCGACCTCGGCTGGGCGATGCATCGCCACTTCGATCCCGAGGATGACGCCGGGGAGTTCGGTCCACCCTCGCTACACCAATCGCGGCGCGTTGAGACCGCGGTTCTTGACGAGGGGCCGATTGGGTTCCGCTACCTGTCAGCAACCCGTCTAGGGCGGGGACGGTTGCTGGCAGGCATGCTGCGGGCGAACCGTCCCTGGCGGCTGGTCTTCGGATTGAGGAGCGCAATGGCCGCAGCGATCGCCACAGGCGCCTTTGCACTTGTCACGGACACCATCTGGCAACTCGCGGACCTGCTGGGGGCGCCGAGATTGACGCTACTGACGGTCCTTTCGATCAGTACGATGGTGTTCTGGATCATCACCCAGCACGATCTATGGGAAAGCGCGCGTCGAGACGGTCTCCTCGAGAGATACAAGGCTTCCCTCTACAACACCTCTACGGTGTGGTCGTTGACGATCGGCGTCGTTATCAGTTACGTCCTGCTATTCGTCGCCGTGCTGCTGGCCGCGGCCTTCACCATCGACGACGGCCTGTTGGCGCAGACCCTGCAACACCCAGTGTCCGTTTGGGACTTCGCGGAAGTCGCTTGGATGACGACATCGGCGGCGCTCATCGGTGGTGCGTTGGGCTCGGGATTCGAGTCAAAGGATGACATCCTACGGGCGGCGTACGGCCAACGGGAACGTCATCGTCGCCAGTCTGCCGACGAAAGCGAATAGCCGGCCCGGCCCTCATGCGGGCTGGGGAGCGGTTCCGGTGGCCTTCAGGAGCATTTCCGCTGGGTGTATTCAGACGTGATTCAGCACCCTGGGCGGCTCATGCCTGTCTTTGGTCTACAGACCTCGGAGGAAGGTGGGCCGGTGCTCGAACCCGTGGCTGGTGAGGCCGTAAAAAACGGGCAGGATCACGAAAATCACCGATGCCACCAGCGGATGGACCACGACACCTACCGTTCCCGCCGCGAGGTACAGCACGACGCCGGCCACAGCACGCGGCCGCTCGCGTGCGAAGTAGTAATCCTCCACCTCCTCCTCGGTGAGCTCGGGATGCCGCGCCAGGTGCGAAAAGAACACCCACCATGACAGGCACAGCAGTGCCCCGATGATCGCATACAGCGCGACGGCGACCCGTTCGTCGGTCAGGTTTCCCGTCTTGGCTGTATCGATGATCACCGCTGTGGGCCAAGGTAGGAGCGCGAGCGTCGCGAGGATTCCCAGGTTGGCCCAGTGCAGGCCGATGTCCATCTCCCGGATTCGGGTGAAGGCGGATTTGTGGTTGAGCCAAATTACGGCGAGGTAGATGTAGGAGGCCGCGTACGCCAGGTATGTCGGCCATTGACCCAGCAATCCCGCCAGCAACCCCCCGGGCTCGGTCTCTGGCGGCTGGAGTTCAAGTACCAGGAGCGTGATGACGATCGCGATAACGGCGTCGCTGAACGCCTCGGCACGGCTGGTGTCTGAACGTGTCACCCTCTGCTCCTATGCCTGGGCATCAGTTGGCCCTCCTGCCCGGCGCTTTTGCTGCCGGGCGACCTCTGATGAAAGCAGTTACCGAATATCGCTCCAGAGCCACGGGCTACAGATGTGCGGAAGCAGCATGGTGCGGCTGTGACGGCGGGGAGGCCTTTATCCGTCTTCGCCGGGCAGCTTGTACGCGAGCACGTCGACGTTCTGTATGTTCGGTTCCGCGCTGAACAGCTCTGCTCCCTGAGCAGCAAGTGCTTGCCCGACACCTCCTGCCAGATGGGTCCGGCGGGCCTCGTCGTCCGGAAACACGTCGAAGACCCCGAAAGTCGATTCGTCGAACTGGAGGGCGAACCAGGCGCGCGTGCCCTGCTCCTGTTCGACCACCGCGCGTGCGCTGCGGAGGAAATCCGCGACGTCCTTCTCCTTGCCGGGCTTGGCCTTCAAAATCACCGACAACGCAACCTCAATCATGCCCCCTCACCCGGCCCGATTTGGCGGATTCCGTACTGCACGACAGTTTTCATGGCGGGCCTCCTTGGAGCGGTACTGCGGGTGGGATGGTGCTGACCGAGCTTGGCCTCGTGGCACCTCCTCAACCTGTCGAGGGAGCGGCGCGACGCACTGCCCAGTCTCCCAGTGATTGTCGGCCACCACAAGGGACCGCGTTGACTCATCAAAGATGCCCGCGTAGCGGTATTCGAGGAATCATCTGAGAATGCCCGCGTAGCGGCGTGTCCGCCGGGTTGGTGTCCGCCGCTTCGGCAGTGTGAGCCATGGAGCTTTCGATGAGTGAACGCAGGGCTGTCACCAAGGCGGTTGCCACCCGTTATGCCCGCTCGGACCGGGCGGGTAAGAAGCAGGTGCTCGACGAGTTGTGCGCGACGACGGGCTGGCACCGGGACCATGCCCGGAAAGCGTTGCGGCTGGCGCTGGTGCTGAAGCCGGTCCGGCCCCGGACTCCGCGGGCTCCGCTATACGGGGAGTCGGTGATCGACTCGCTTCGGTTCTGCTGGGCGGTACAGGGTACCCCGTGCGGGCGATTGCTCGCGGCCGCGCTGCCGGACCTGGTGCCACGCCTGCGCCGGTTCAAGGAGCTGCAGATCGACGACACCACGGCGGCGCAGTTGCTCCGCATCGCACCGGCGACAATTGACCGCCGGCTCAAGCCTGGCAGGGCAAAACTCAATCCCCGGGGCCGATCCCACACCAAGCCGGGGACCCTGCTGAAAGACTCCATCCCGATGCGGACCTGGGCCGAATGGAACGACGCGGTGCCGGGCTTCGTCGAGATAGATCTGGTCGGCCACGAGGGTGGCAACAGCAGGGGCGAATTCTGCTTTACCTTGGATATTACCGACATCGCCACCGGCTGGACCGAAACGCGCTCGGTCAGGAACAAGGCCCAGAAATGGGTCTTTGCCGCCATCAAAGACGCGACCGCCGCGTTCCCGTTCCCGATCCTCGGCATCGATTCCGATAACGGCTCGGAGTTCATCAACTGGGAGCTGCTGGCCTGGTGCGAGCAGGAGAACCTGACATTCACCCGGTCTCGATCCGGGAACAAGAACGACGGCGCGCATGTGGAACAGAAGAACTGGCACATCGTCCGTCAGACCGTCGGCTACCACCGCTACGACACTGCCGCCGAGCTCGAACTGCTGAACCGGATCTGGGCGCTCCAGCGGCTGCTGACGAATCATTTCGGGCCGCAGCAGAAGCTCCTGGCGAAGGTCCGGACCGGCGCGAAGATCAGCAAGACATACGACCGGCCCGCGACCCCGTTCCAACGCGTTCTGGCCGACACCGGCACCGTCTCCCGGGAGGTGAAGACTCGACTACGGCGGGAAAACAGACCCCTGAACCCGGCCGCCATCCAACGTCAGATCCAGGCACTTAGCGCCGAACTGCTAACCCTGACCACCGCGAAACAGAGCACCAAACCCCAACCCGTCATCCGGGCAAAACCCAATGATTCCACGAACCAACCTAGGCGGGCATCTTGACATGATTCCCCGGGGGGACGATTCCTTTTGCCAACGCACTGGATGCAGGCGGCAGTGCCGAGGCACGGCGTCTGGTGGGCAGGTGCTTTTGTTACAGGCCTCACGGTGGGTCGCATCATGGAGATGGGTGGCCACATCTTCCACGTGCGCGAAGGCTGCGCGCCCTCGAGGCCGTTCATTCCGCGCTGGGGCCGGAGAGTCACTGCCGTGCCCGTACAAACTATGTAAGGGACGCGGTGCGTAGCGAACCCGAACGGGCCAGCAAAAAGCCGGGTACACAGGATGTCACTGTGTACCCGGCCTGGGTCCGGAGCTGCCGCTGCCGGCGACGGCTTACGCCGCCAATGGCATCGCCTCACGGCCTGCCTCGACGACGAGCGACTGCCCGTCGACCGAGACGGCCACCAGGTCGCCGGACTGGAGGTCCGACGCCACAAAGAGATCCGCAATCCGGTCGTCCAGCTCACGCTGTATCACGCGGCGCATGGGCCGGGCTCCGTATTCGGGCTCGTAGCCATGTTCGGCGATCCAGTCGACGGCCGCTTCGCTGACCTTCAGGGCGATGCCCTGTGACTGCAGGCGGGTTTCCGTCTGGTTCAGCATCAGCCGGACGATCCGGCGCAGCTGCGCCTGGTCCAGCTTGCGGAACAGGACGATCTCGTCGATGCGGTTGAGGAACTCCGGCCGCATAGTCTCCCGCAGCCGGCCCAGCACCCGGTCCCGCAGCGCCTTCTCCGAGCCGTAGCCGTTGGCCTCGTCGGCCTTGGATACAAAGCCCATGGCGCCGCCCTTGCTGGCCAGGAACTCCGAGCCGAGATTGGAGGTCATGATGATCACGGTGTTGCGGAAGTCGACTCCGCGGCCCTGTCCGTCGGTCAGCCGCCCGTCGTCGAGCACTTGGAGGAGCAGGTTGAACACGTCCGGGTGGGCCTTCTCCACTTCATCAAGCAGCACAACGGAGTACGGGTTACGACGGACGCGTTCCGTCAGCTGCCCGGCCTCGCCATAACCGACATAGCCCGGAGGGGCTCCGACCAGCCGGCTTACGGTGTGCCGCTCGCCGAACTCACTCATGTCGAAGCGCACCATAGCATTCTCATTTCCAAACAAAGACCCGGCCAGCGCCTTGGCGAGCTCTGTTTTGCCCACACCCGTGGGGCCGAGGAACAGGAAGCTGCCGACGGGCCTGCCCGCATCCCCCATGCCGGTGCGGCTACGGCGGACCGCCTTCGCGATCAAAGTCACGGCGTCGTCCTGCCCGACGATCCGCTGATGCAGGTCATCCTCGAGCCTGGCCAGGCGTTCCCGGTCGTCTTGGGTGAGCCTGCTGGCCGGGATCCCGGTGGACCGGGAGACGATTCCTGCAATTTCCGCTTCATTGACGATGTTCTGGACGCCGTCGGACTCCCATGCGCTGGAGCTGGTCGCGGAGAGCTTCCGGTTCACCTCTTCGATCTCATCCCGCAGTCTCGAGGCCTCTTCATAGCGTTCTGCGGCGGCCGCGTCGTTCTTGGACTTCTCCAAAGCGACGAGCTTCTCGCGCAGAACATCCATGTCGGGCCGCGAGCCGCGTTTGAGGCTCAGCCGCGCACCTGCCTGGTCGATGAGGTCGATGGCCTTGTCAGGCAGGAAACGGTCGGTCACGTAGCGTGCGGAGAGTTCGACGGCGGCACGGATCGCCTCGTCCGTGTAGCGGACGCCGTGGTGTTCCTCGTAGCGTCCACGCAGGCCGTCGAGGATCTGCACTGCGTCCTCGACGCTGGGCTCGCCGACGTGTACGGGCTGGAAGCGGCGTTCCAGTGCCGAATCCTTCTCCAACTGACGGTATTCGTTCAGGGTGGTGGCGCCGACGAGATGAAGTTCCCCACGGGCCAGGCGCGGCTTGAGGATGTTTCCTGCGTCCATGCCGCCTTCCCCCGCGCCGCCGGCTCCAACCACGGTATGGAGTTCGTCGATGAACAGGATAATTTCCCCGGTACGTGAAGCCACCTCGTCCATCGCCTTGGTCAGGCGCTGCTCGAAGTCACCGCGGTATCGCGTCCCGGCCAACATGGCCGGCAGATCCAGGGCAACCACACGCTTGCCGCGCAGCTGTTCGGGCACGGTGCCGGCGACGATCGCCTGGGCCAGCCCTTCGACAACCGCGGTTTTGCCCACGCCGGCTTCCCCGACCAGGACCGGATTGTTCTTGGTGCGCCGGGCGAGGATCTCGATGGTCTGCTCGATCTCGGCACTTCGGCCGATTACGGGGTCCAGGCCGCCTTCGCCCGCGCGCTGCGTGAGGTCGATGCCGTAGGTATCCAGGACAGGGGTGTCAGACGCATCGGCGGCTGCCTGCGACCGTGCGGGCCCTGCACCAGCCGGTGCGGACGCCGGCACCGCGGACTGCCCCCGCGGGCCGGACTGCAGGGACTCCGGCGTCACTCCGGCCGCTGCAAGCACCTGACCGGCCGGAGCCTCCTGGTTGACGACGAGGGCGAAGAACACGTGGTCAGGATCGATGTACGTTGAGCCGAATGCCCTGGCAACCTGGTAGGCGTCCAGCAGGGCGCGCTGTGCCGACGGCGTCAGGGCCAATGCCGTTTCCGCCCTGGCAGTTGCCTTCTCCGGAAGACGTTCCTCGGCGGCTGTGGCGATGGCACCGGGCTCCGAGCCCGCGTGGCGGATATAGTCGGCGGCCGGTTCCCGCTCGACGATGACACGCAGGATGTGCAGCGCATCCACGTGGACATGACCGTAGTTCGCGGCGAATTCCGCGGCGCGTGCAAGCACCTCGTGGGTGCGCCGGCTCAGGAGCCGGGTGATGTCCATAGGTTGCCCGTTCCGGGCCCCGCGTTGGCCCTGCAAATAACGGGCAAGGAATTCGTCGAAGGAGCCGTTACTGAACTCCGCCGGTCCGAATGATGAAGCCATGAAACCTCCGTTGGAAAGTTGAGTGTACTTGACTCAACTTTGGGGAATGGTATTTATTCCCGGTGCAGTGGTGTCGCTACGACCCGGTGAAAGCCATGCGTCCCGGCATCTGGCTGCAGCCCATGCTCAACGTGCTATTCCGCGCCGGATCACTTCTGGTCATCGTCCGCTGAAATCAACCCTGAAGGACCCGCGCATGTCCGCGTACGATGGGGCACAATGAACCCCCGGTTCCTTGTGAACGCAAAGAAATCCGTAGGTCCAGAGATATTCCGTGATGTTGAGATCCGCTCTGACCCAAGCGGTGGACCGTCGGACCCCTTCACGGCCATCGAACTGGAGGGTAAGTCTCAATGTCACATATAGATCGCAAGGCTCTGATCTCAGCCATCATTGGTCTCGTTGTCGCGCTTGTTCCGGCGTTGCTTGGCGCTCCGGAACTCGCGCCCTTGATCGGGTGGTCTGTCGCCGGCTGCGTCTTCCTGGCCTGGGCGTGGACCAAGGCGTGGCCTGCTGGTCCGGAAGCCACGGGCGAACTCGCCCGCCAGGAAGGCAAGTCTCGACGGCTCGTCGACTCCCTCATCACAGGTGCGACATTTGCCAGTCTCGTTGCGGTTGTCTTTGCACTGATCCGCAGCCAACAGAAGGATCCCATCGGCGTGGCGGCAGCGATCCTTGCTGCTCTCGGCGTCGTGCTCGCGTGGTCGCTCGTCAACACTGTCTACGCCTTCAAGTACGCTCGGATGTACTACCACGACGACCACCATCGCTTCAGCTTCAATCAAAACGAGGACCCGTCGTACAGCGACTTCGCCTACGCAGCCTTCTCCATCGGCATGTCATACAACGCCAGCAACGTGAACGAGTCATCCACCCCCTCCCGCAGGATCGCATTGGGGCACGCACTGCTCTCCTACTTCTTCGCCACCTTCGTGGTCGCAGTAGCGATCAACCTCGTCGTCAGCCTCGGCCAGTCCGGTTAACTGCGAAACATATACCCACGTGGCAGCCTAATCCTGCACGTGCCGCGTAACGATCCAGCACGGTGCAAACGTGGGAACGGACAGCGTGAAGCAGCACCCGCCGAAATTGTTGCACCCTCTTACCCCTCGACATCCTTTACTAAGGGTGCTTAGCATTGGGTCCGGTATTTACTATTTCGCGAAGTGGCTTGCCCGCCAGGATTTCCAGTGCAGTGAGCCACCTTGAATCCTGGGCCTCCCGCCCGTATGGGCGGACTCAGAGGTCCTTTCCTATCCCGCTCCCCCGTGATGTACGAACACGTACCTGGGTGCCGCGCGCCCTGGAGTGCATTTGTGCTGCCCCGGGCGGACTTTGGAAAAGAGCGAACAATGAAGGCTGTAGTTTACAAAGGACCCAACGACGTCAGTGTCGAGGAGATCCCCGACGCCAAAATTGAGCACCCCGCCGACGTGCTGGTGCGCATCACCTCAGCGAACATTTGCGGCTCCGACCTGCACATGTACGAAGGGCGCACCAGTTTTGAACCGGGCCGCTCCTTCGGGCACGAAAACCTGGGCGAGGTGGTGGAGGTCGGCCCTGCGGTCAGCAAGGTAAAAGTGGGCGAACGGGTGGTCCTGCCATTCAATATCGCTTGCGGATTCTGTAAAAACTGCGAACGCGGCTTCACGAACTACTGCCTGACGATGCAGCCTGAACCGAAGCTCGCCGGCGCCGCCTACGGTTTCGCGGACATGGGCCCATACCAGGGCGGACAGGCTGAGTACCTGCGCGTGCCGTACGGTGACTTCAACTGCCTGCGCCTGGGCGAGGACGCGGCGGAGAAGGAACTCGACTATGTCATGCTCGCTGACATCTTCCCCACGGGCTGGCACGCCACAGAGATGGCCGGTGTATACCCGGGCGACTCTGTGGTGATTTACGGCGCCGGTCCGGTCGGGTTGATGGCTGCCTACTCGGCCATCATCAAGGGCGCCGGCAAGGTCATGGTGGTGGACCGCCACAGCGACCGGCTCAAGCTCGCGGAGGAGATCGGCGCCATTCCTGTTAATGATTCCGAAGTAGACCCGGTCGAGTTCGTCAAGGACCAAACCATGGGCTTCGGTGCAGACCGGGGCTGTGAATGCGTTGGCTACCAAGCGCACGATCCGGGCGGAACTGAACATCCCAATATGACATTGAACCGGCTTGTGGACTCCGTGCGGTTCGTCGGCGGCCTGGGCGTGGTGGGAGTTTTCCTGCCCCAGGACCCGGGAGGCCCCGACAAACTTGAGCAGCAGGGCCAGATTGCCTTCGACTATGGAAACTACTGGTTCAAAGGACAAACCATGGGCTCAGGCCAGTGCCCGGTCAAAAAATACAACCGGGCCCTGCGTGACCTCATCGCCGGCGGAAAGGCCAGCCCGTCCTTCATCGTCAGCCACGAGCTGCCGCTGGACCAGGCCCCCGAGGGCTACAAGAACTTCGACAGCCGCGAAGACGGCTGGACAAAAGTCGTCCTTCACCCGGCCGGAGCATGAGCATGCGTGCAATGGTGTACCGAGGCCCGTACAAGATCCGGGTCGAAGAAAAAGACATACCAAAAATCGAGCACCCCAACGATGCGATCGTAAAAGTCAGCAAGGGCGCCTGTCAATGGCCATTACGTTCTGCCCATGGGCGGCCAGTTGATGTGCCCGCTGGTGGCCAGTAAAACTGCCCGGTTATGGCCAACAGATCTGCCCACTGATTCGTTTCGGCGGGGTCGGCCA
>NZ_JBHDJA010000035.1:0-28450 GCF_041877125.1 Arthrobacter sp. E44 | reverse complement strand
GGTTTCCCAGTGGTGTCCGCAGTCTTCACGGCATCCAGTGTCACCGGCATATCCAGCTCATTCCTGCCAAGCAGACCGCCTGGCGTGTCGAGCCGGATACACCGTTAATTCCACAGTCCCCGCAGCTGCGCGAAGACGGCAACAATGCCATAGAAGGCCCTGCCCATAGGAGTGGTGGTGTCGATAGCCGGCTCTGTCAGCGAACGGATGTGGATGCCCCGCTCACCGAGATCCGAGATGATCTGGAATAGGTGCCACTCCCCCGATACCCGGTCAAGCCGGTGGACCAGGAGCGTGTCACCGGCACGCATGTAGTCCAGACAAGCAACCCATTGCGGCCTGTCTCTGACACGGCTGGAGTCACCGTGATCGACAAACACGCGCTCCGCCCCAGCTTCTCGCAGCTCGTGTTTCTGATAGTCCGGGTTCTGGTCACGGGTCGAAACCCGGGCATAGCCGATAGTGCTCATTGTCAGCTCCTCTCGGCTCATAAACCTACCTGCCCGGTTTCGCTCAACTTTGGTTTCGTGCAACGGTTTTGAGCGCTTGCCGGGCGGCGTGTCGCTGCCTGATGTCAGTTTCAGAAGACGTCTGCACGGAATGTCAGAAGTCGTCTGCACTGCTCGTCGGTGTCCTGTCAGGTCAGACGCTCGGTGAGGTCTATGAAGTTCGTGCTCATGGAGGTCTGATTCCGTGTGGGCCCGGTAGTCCTGAAGGTGTCTTCAGGGGCAATCTAGGTGTGGTTGAGTTCTGGTATGGGCCTTGAGCTGACGAGCGAGCTTCTTGATTCGTGGACGCTGGTTGATGAAGATGTGGCGTTGATGGCGCGGAAGTCAGGAGCGACTCGGGCAGGGTTTGCTGTGTTGCTGAAGTTTTTTCAGCAACATGCCAGGTTCCCGGGTGGGCCTTCTGACCTTCCACTGGGAGCGGTGGACTATATTGCGGCGCAGATTTCTGTTCCTCCCGATGCGCTGGCTCCCTACTGGGGCGGGCGCTCAATCAAGTACCACCGGGCCGAGATCCGGTCCCATTTTGGTTTCCGTGAGTTCACGACCGCTGATGAGGCCCGGCTGGCTGGGTGGTTGGCGGAGAGGGTGTGCCCGTCTGAGGTTCGAGAGTCTGCGCTTGTGGAGGCTTCGCTGTCCCGGTGTCGTCAGGAGCGGATTGAGCCGCCGGGACGTGCGGGCAGGATTGTTGGTGCTGGCCGGGCGTTGTTTGAGCAGCGCCTGTGTGCTCATGTGGGCAAGGTTCTAGGCCCGGACGGTGCGGCTGGGCTGAAGGCCTTGGTCGCTGATGGTGCAGCCGGTTCCCTGTTGTCGGTGTTGAAGGCTGATCCGGGCCCGGCTGGTTTGGAGTCGTTGCTGGCGGAGGTGGAGAAGCTTTCAGCAGCCCAGGCTCTTGATTTACCGGCTGGCTTGTTTGCCGGGGTGTCGGAGAAGGTCGTGAGTGCCTGGCGGGCGCGGGCGGCACGGATGTATCCATCGGATTTCCAGGACGCGCCGGCGCCGGTGCGGTTGACGCTGTTGGCGGCGTTGTGTCATCAACGGACGGCAGAGATAGCTGACAGCCTGGTCGATTTGCTGCTCGTGCTGGTGTTGAAGATCAATACCGGCGCGGTGAGGAAGGTCGAGAAGGAACTGACCGAGGATCTGCAAAGGGTGCGCGGCAAGACGGCTTTGCTGTTCAAACTGGCCGAGAGGGCAGTCGCCTGCCCGGATGAGACGGTCCGGGAGGCCGTGTTCCCGGTGGTGAGTGAGAAAACCCTGCGGCAACTGGTCCAGGAGGCAAAAGCCAACGAGAGCGTGTTCCAGGGCAAGGTGAGGACCGTGTTGCGGGGTTCGTACTCGAATCATTACCGGCGGATGTTACCGGCGCTGCTGTCCGTGCTGCGGTTCCGGTGCCATAACACGGCGTTCCGGCCCATCATGGATGCCATCGCGTTGCTGGAACGGTACGCGGATGCTGGAAGTAAGAGCCAGTTCTTCGCGCCCGGAGAGGTAGTCCCGGTTGCGGGTGTGGTGCCCAGGTCCTGGGAGGGCGCTGTCCGGGACGAGAAGGGCAGGATCGAGCGGATCCCGTACGAGCTGTGCCTGCTCGTGTCCTTACGGGACGCTTTGCGCCGCCGCGAGGTTTTCGTTGACGGGGCGGGGAAATGGCGGGACCCGGAAGAGGACCTTCCCCAGGACTTCGACGCTTCCCGTGAGCTCCACTACGAGGCCCTGCAGAAACCGTTGGACCCGGCCAGGTTCATTCTTGATCTTCAGTCCAGAATGAGGAGGTCACTGGAGCACCTGGATAAGGGGCTGCCGGCCGATACCACCGGTGGAGTGAAGATCACCAGACGCCGTGGGGCGCCGTGGATAAAGGTCCCCAAGCTGGAAAAACTCGACGAGCCGGTGAATCTGGGCAAACTCAAGGCCGAGGTCCTGGCCCGGTGGGGCACCCTGGACTTGCTAGAAGTCCTCAAGGAAGCGGACTTCCTGACCGGGTTTACCGGGGAGTTTGTTTCCGTGGCCTCCCGTGAGGTCCTTGACCGTGAGACCCTGCGCAGGCGTTTGCTGTTGTGCCTGTTCGGGCTTGGGACGAACATGGGCATCAAAGCGGTCACTGATGCCGGCGGTCACGGAGAGAGCGAGCGGGAGCTACGCCACGTACGCCGGACATTCATCACGAAGGACAATCTGCGCCAGGCGATCGTGAAGGTCGTCAACGCCACGTTCGAGGCCAGGAACCCTCACTGGTGGGGTGAAGGGAACGCCTGTGCGTCGGATTCGAAAAAGTTCGGCTCCTGGGAATCAAACCTGATGACCGAATGGCACAACCGCTACGGTGGTCCCGGCGTGATGATCTACTGGCACGTGGAAAAGAAATCGACCTGCATCTATTCCCAGCTGAAGAACTGTTCCTCCTCCGAGGTCGCGGCGATGATCGAAGGCGTTCTGCGCCACGACACCGACGCCGAGATCGAAGCAAACTACGTCGATACCCACGGGGCCTCGATCGTGGGGTTCGCGTTCACCGAACTCCTGGGGTTCAAGCTGTTGCCGAGGTTGAAGAACATCGGCTCGATCCGCCTCTACCGGGCCAGCAATGAAGAAGCCTACGCCGAGATCAATGACGTGTTGTCCAGGCCGATCAATTGGGAGATCATCGCCCAGCAATACGATCAGATGGTCAAATACGCCACGGCCCTCAAACTCGGCACGGCAGAGTCGGAGACGATCCTGCGCCGTTTCACCCGGGGCGGGCCCAAACACCCCACGTACCAGGCCCTGGAGGAACTGGGCCGGGCCGTGCGGACGATCTTCGCCGCCGACTACCTCGCCAGCGAAGACCTGCGACGCGAAATCAATTCCGGTTTGCAGGTAGTGGAGAACTGGAACAGCGGAAACGACGTCGTCTTCTACGGTAAAAACCGTGACCTCACGGGCCCTGACCGTGAAACGACCGAAGTGTCCATGCTCGCCCTGCACCTGCTCCAATCCTCCCTGGTCCTGGTCAACACCCTGCTGCTGCAAACCGTGCTCGAGGTCAAGGAGTTCACCGGACTGCTCGAACCGGAAGACCGCAGGGGCCTCACACCGTTGTTCTGGACCCATATCAACCCCTACGGACGCTTCACCCTGGACATGAACACCCACCTGAACCTGGGCCAGATCTCTGCCGAACCCGAACACCGTACCCCCGGTGACAACCGCTTGGCCCAGGCCGCTGCTCTGTGATGGAAAGGACCCCCTATGGCCACGAATGAGAGATCCACGCCAAGAACCAAAGGCAAGCTTCTGCGCGCCAGAGTCCACCTCGTCGGGAGTAAACCAAAGATCTGGCGGCTATTCGAAGTCGATTCCAGCCTTTACCTGGACGAATTCCACGACGTTCTGCAGGTGATCATTGGCTGGGAAAACTCCCACCTGCATTCCTTTACCGACCGCAACCCGAACACCCCGGGCCGCGGACGGACACAGGCCAGGTCTTGGGCGCCTGCCTACGTCAGGGCAGAAGACGAGGAGGGCTGGTACCTGCCTGAAGAGACCGTCCAGCTCGGGAAAGTCCTCAACGAAGGCTCAACCCCGCTGTTCTACGCATACGACTTCGGCGATAGCTGGCTCCACCGCATCGACTGGATCGAAACCGTCAGGAAAACCGGTGACGACGCCCATGCCCGGGTGATCCGCGGTAAACGACGCTGCCCCCTGGAGGACTCCGGTGGAATCGGCGGCTATGAAGACCTCATCGCCACTCTGGCCAACCCTGATGCCGTCGATGAATCAGACCGCGAGCACCTCCAGGGCCTGCACGAATGGGCCCAAGGAACCGCGCAACGATCCGGCGGAGAGGAAACTTTCGATCCCGCACACTTCGACCCGGTCAAAGTCAACGAAGAACTCGGCAGACTCTTCACACCCGAAGGAAACTGACCAAGTGCCGGCCACGGCACAGCCAGGCCTGGCACCAATGGCATTGTGCCGGCATGCCTTAGCGAGTTTTTGTCTCCGCGTGGACGGCGCAGGAAACGCCAAGGATTGACGTAGTTTCCAGGAACTGGCGAGCAGGATCCCCCATCTGTCAAGTACCGTTGCGCTCGGCTGTCCATGAGGTCAGCCGGTCTCATGTTCTGTATTGAAAGGACTCCCCTGTCATGGCAGGAATCATCCCCTGGCTGGGTGCGCTGGGCACCACAGGAAAAGCCGTTGTTGTAGCATCCGTCGTTGCCGCTGGTGGCACCGGTGCAGCAGTGGCCGCCACCGCCACCGTTGCGCCGACCGATGCGACGTCCACTGTGTCGCCGGCCGCCCCCGCCGCTGATCCGTCGGCTTCCTCCACGGCCACATCGTCGGTTGTTCCCGCATCGACGCCCACTCCGTCCAGCGCGCCCGTATCTTCGGCTGAGGTCCCGCCGGCGCCGGCGTCATCTTCAACCGCACCGGAGTTGGCACACGCACCGGACGTACCAGTGATTGCCGAACCGGCAGAGGCACCGGAGGCGCCGGAGCATGCCGAACCGGCAGAGGCGCCGGAGCATGCCGAACCTTCGGAGGCGCCGGAGCATGCCGAACCGGCAGAGGCACCGGAGGCGCCGGAGCATGCCGAACCGGCAGAGGCACCGGAGGCGCCGGAGCATGCCGAACCTTCGGAGGAGCCGTAACAGGCCCGGACGGGCTAAGTACCGGGCTTACAGAATCTGGGCTCACGAGCTGAGAAATACCGTGATTGTCCGGTCGGCTGATTTCTCTGCGGTTGTTTGCCTTTGACATGAGCGGCGGGGCCCTGGGGGCGAGAGCGAAACGGGGCCCTCCGAGGCCGGGCCGGCGAGGGTTCCTTGTGGCCTCTTCGCTGTCTGCACCTGGTGCGGCCGGCCGTGTTTGGGGTTAGTCCGGTGGCGGGGTTGTGCGGGCGGTGATTGTTTGATCGCTTCGGTGGCTGGGGCCGTGGTGGAGCTGGAAGGCGCTGGTGATCAGGGCGAAGTGGCTGAAGGCCTGTGGGGTGTTACCGAGTTGCCGGGCGTCTTGGACGTCCCATTCCTCGCTGAGCAGGCCCACGTCGTTGCGCAGGGTCAGGAGTCGTTCGAACAGTGTCGTTGCCTCGGTGCGTTTTCCGGCGCCAAGGAGTGCGTCGACGAGCCAGAAGGAGCAGGCAACGAAGACACCTTCTCCGCCGGGCAGCCCGTCGTCGCTGTGTTGGGGGCGGTACCGGAGCACGTACCCGTCCTGGGTCAGGCCGCGCTGGATGGCGTCGATGGTGCCGGTGACGCGGGGGTGGTCCGGAGGAAGGAATCCGACCCTGGGGATCAGCAGGAGACTGGCGTCGAGTTCGGTGCCGCCGTAGGACTGGACGAAGGACAGCCCACCCCCGCACAGCACAGCACCGCACAGCGGCATCTCACAGGTGTCCGGCGGCCATTTCACTGCCGCGGGGGCGCGTCCGGCGGGCCGGGCGGCAACCGCCGGGCCGGCCGTGGCCGCAGTTCCGTTACCCGGCGGGAACCAATCTTCCGGTTGCCCGGCGCCGTGCACGATGACAGTACATGAATGGTCATGTGGCCCGCAAGCCAGCGCTGCAGTCCCTCAGCCTGTACTGCCCGCCCTCGCTCCGGATGCCGGCAGGGCGGCCCTTGTGGGCGCTCCTGCTCTTCCCTGTCTGAAGCCGGCAGCCCGCGGACGGGCCGCACCGTCCCTGACAGAACTCTCTATCAGCCGCACGTAAACCGGTCCCGGTCCGCCCCCACCGCGTACGCCGCTAGCGACTGCCTTCATCGTTGCAGGGCCCTGGCCGTGTTCGTCCCGGCTGCCTCCGCACCCCTGGGACAGAGACGACCAAAAGCTGCCCGGTCCATCCCGGGTGCGTGCGGCTCCGCCCGGCCTTCTCCTGGCCTCCGCCGGGCGCTGCTGCGGGCGTGCCCCGGGCCCGGGCCGGCGGTGCCTGTTTGCCGGTTGGCCGCAGCGGCTCCTCCCGCCCCTGGAGTACTTAGAGTTACCCCCTTTTTTTGAGATTTCTCCGCGTTGCGCGGATACAGACCAAGGACACGCAAAAATGAAAAACGCCTACCCTCTTCCCTCCCGCCGTACTGTGCTCGGTACCGGGATCGCGGCCGCTGCCATGGCGGCCCTCGCTGCCTGCACGTCCAACCCGACCGCCGGGCCTTCCGCGGTGACCAGGATCATGCCGGGGGACCCGATGATCGCGGACTTCGAAGCGCGCCGCGCCTTCACGGGCAAGACCATCACAACCCGGCTCAGCGCCGGTGAAGCCGACGTCGTTATCGCCGGACAACCTGTCCGGACCTGGGGCTATGGGGGCACCCTGAACGGGCCGGTGATCCGGGCCACCGCAGGGGATAAACTCACGGTGCCGCTGATGAACCAGCTCAGCCAGGGGACCTCCGTGCACTGGCACGGGCTGGCCCTGCGCAACGACCAGGACGGGGTCCCGGGGCTGACACAACAGGCCATCGCCCCCGGCGCCGCGTACGACTACAACTTCGTTCTTCCCCACCCGGGAACGTACTGGTACCACTCGCACGTGGAAATGCAGCGCGAACGCGGGCTCTACGGGGCCCTCATTATCGCCGATCCCAAGGAAACCCTGGCCTATGACCAGGAATGGGTGATCATCCTTGATGACTGGATGGACGGGGTCACCGGCACCCCCGACGATGTCCTGAAGGAACTCTCCATGGGCATGGGGTCCATGAACACCCCGGCACCGGCCCATTCAATGCCCGGCATGGACATGGGCGGCGGGTCAGCGTCCTCGATGCCCGGCATGGACATGGGCGGGTCAGGGTCCACGATGCCGCCGATGCCGGGCATGAAATACATGTTGATGGGGGCGCGCAGCGACTTCCTCGGCGGTGACGCGGGCGACGTTTCCTACCCGTACCATCTTTTCAACGGCAAGGCCGCGGCCGGGCCTGAAACGTTTCCCAGCAAACCGGGCAGCCGGGTCCGGTTGCGGATCATCAACGCGGCCGCTGACACCGCTTACCGTGTCGGTGTGCCCGGGCAGAAAATTACGTTGACGCACACGGACGGGTTCCCGGCCGCGCACCGGGACGTTGACGCCGTTGTCCTGGGCATGGGGGAACGGATCGACGCGATCCTGAACGTGCAGGAGGGTTTCACCCCTGTTCTGGCGCTGCCCGAAGGTAAACCCGGGATGGCCTACGGCCTGATCAGCACGGGCACGGGTACACCGCCGCCGGCAACCGCCTTCCCTTCAACTTTGGGTGGCACGGTCGTTGACGGCGGCATGCTCAAGGCAGACGCCTCCGTCCTCCTCCCGGCGAAACCGGCGGACCGGGTCCATGAAGTGCACCTGACCGGCGGCATGGCAAAGTACGACTGGGGCATCAACAACCGCCGCTTCGACATGAACAATCCCTACGAGGGGGCGTTCGATCTCAAGGTCAATGAACGGGTCCGGGTGGACTTCATCAATGACACCACCATGTGGCACCCCATGCACTTGCACGGCCACACGTTCCAGCTCGCCGGTGGCGGGGCGCGCAAAGACACCGTCATCGTGCGCCCGAAACAAACAGTGAGCGTCGAATTCGATGCCGATAACCCCGGTCAATGGCTTACCCACTGCCACAACGCCTACCACGCCGAGCGCGGCATGATGGGGGTCTTCTCCTACATCAAATAGTCGACCCGGTGGCCCGCGTACCCCGCGTCTCTGCCTTCAGGGCCCGGGGTGCGCGCAGGCCCGGCGCAGCGCAAAATGCGGCCCGCACCCGGCCGCTATCGGGATCTGCCAGAGGCAGTGCCGGGTGCCGACCTGCGACGATGGTCCTATGAACACTGCCGGTAACACAGTCGTCGGGGCCCGTGAAGGGTTCGCCTCCGTTTTCCACCGTTCCTGGCTCCGGGTCACGGCCATGACGGTCACCGGTGCCGCGGCCGCGTTCCTCGTCGCGGTTAGCGGGCCGCCGGACTACGCGCCCGCGGCCGGTTGGGCTGCGGCGTCCGCGACGTACCTGGTCTGGGTGTGGGTTGTTATCGGGCGTCTGGACCCGGCAGGTACGGCCGCCCATGCCAAACGGGAAGACCCAGGGCGCGGCATTTCAGACGTACTGGTCCTGGCCGCGACCATGGGAAGCTTCACCGGAGTCGCGCTGATCCTGCTCGATGCCGCCACCTTGCAAGGCGGCAGCAAAGCCTCGGTAATCGCCCTGGCACTCGGAAGTGTGGCCCTGTCCTGGTTCCTCGTGCACACCCTCTTCACGCTCCGCTACGCCTCCATCTACTACCGGGACAAGAACGGGATCGATTTCAACGAAGAAAGCGCGCCCCACTACCGGGACTTCGCCTACCTGGCATTCACCGTCGGGATGACCTTCCAGGTCTCCGACACCAACCTGAAAACCGATGCGATCCGCTCCACGGTCCTGCGCCAGGCACTGCTGTCCTACCTCCTCGGGGCCATCGTCCTGGCCACCACCATCAACCTCGTCTCCGGCCTCATCCACTAAAAGGCCCTGGCTCTGCCAGTGTTCAGGAACCCTGCCTGTGAGGCGCCGGCCCGGACGGGGCAGAGAGTTCCCGTGCGCCTGTGGGAAAGGAAAGTAGAATTTTCCGCCGGCGGCGGCCGGGTGGAGCAGATGGATGGCTGTGCTGAGGGCGGCCGGTTAAAGCACGGTCGCACCGAAGAGCAACCCGATGCCGTAAGTGATCATCAGACCCACCGCTCCGCCGATCAGTACCCGGGTCGCGGCTCTGCGGATGGACCCTCCGCCTATCCTTGCCCCCAAGGCACCGGTGAGGGCCAGGGCCGCGAGCACGATCACGTAGGTGATCCAGACCCGCACCGACACCGGGGAGAGCAGGATCGCGGCTACCGGAAGCGCACCGCCCAGCAGGAACGCCGCCGCCGATGAACCTGCCGCGTGCCAGGGGTTGGTCAGCTCTTCCTCGTCGACGCCGAGCTCCATCCGCAGGTGTGCCTTCAGCGGATCCGCTGCTGTCAGCTCCCGGGCGACCATGGCCGCGGTGGCGCTGCTGAGGCCCTGCTCCTCGTAGAGCCCGGCCAGTTCCTGCAGCTCCCCTTCAGGGTCCTCGGCCAGCTCACGCCGCTCTTTGACAATAAGGTCCCGTTCGCTGTCCCGCTGGCTGCTCACCGACACGTACTCACCCAGCGCCATGGAAACGGCACCCGCGGTCAACCCCGCCATCGCCGCGATGAAGACCGGCTGCACAAGGGTCGTCGCACCGGCAACACCGATCACCAGACCGGCCATCGACAAAATCCCGTCGTTGGCCCCCAGCACGGCAGCCCGCAGGGCGTTCAAGCGCCCGGACATCCCGGAGGCATGCGGTTCCGGAAAGGCATGAACAGGCATGGGATTTCTCACTTTCAACGTCATTCCAAGGAGAGCGCAGCACGGATGCACCACTCGCCCTGCGGCCGGAGCGCGGGCCGGTGCCAGGACATCACACTAGCAGCCACCGAAGGTCCGGCCCGGGTACGTACTCGAAGATCTGTCCCGTTCCTCCGGAGCGGCTGGACCCGCGATGATCGAGGTCCAGCCGGCCGGCAGCCGCCGTGAAGCAATCAGTCCATTTGTCCGCATGCCGGTAACGGGATACGCCGGTCAGGCTTTGAGCTTGGGTTTCACGTCCTTGGTGTAGATCCCTTCCAGGGTGCTTTTGAGTGCCGTCATGGTGGCCTTGACGTCGCCCTGCTGGGTGAAGATCGCCGCGGCGGCCTTGGCCATTTCCTGGTCGGCGCCCGGCAGGAACACGCGCGCGTTGTCCTGGACGCGGGTGACAGCGAGCTGGTCCATGGCCGTCTTGATCTGTGGTGTCTTGGCCAGGACGGCGGTCATGTCCGCGGACTTGCGGACCGGCATGTAGCCGGTGGCGGCGGAGAACGCGGCGGTGTTCTCGGGTTCGGTCATGAACTTCAGGAACATCGCAGATGCCAGCTGGACTTCCTTGCTGACACCGCTGGGGATACCAAGGCCCGCCCCGCCGGTGGGGCAGACCGGGCTTTCGGTCTTGGGGCCGCCCGGCAGGAACCCGACGCCGACATTAAACTTGGCGGACTTCAACACCCCCAGCAGGGAACCGGTGGAGGAGATCGTGGAGGAGGTCAGGCCCGCGGCGAAATCGTCGGCAGCTTCCTTGGAGGACACGCCCGCCCATTTGTCCTTGTAGATCGAATCCTGCGCCCACTGGAGAGCCGCCACCGACTCGGGGGAATCACAGTTGATGGTCCACTCGTTGGACCAGCTGCCGCCCCAGCCCCACAGGTTGTTCTGCAGGGTCCAGCCGGCGTAGCCGGCCAGCGCCGGGTAGATGTAGGCGTACTGCGCCCCGGAGCTGGCCTTGAGCTTCGGCGCCCACTCGCCGAACTCCTGCCAGGTCTTCGGCGCCCGGTCCGGGAGGCCGGCGGCCTTGAAGTGGTCCTTGTTGTAGTAGAACAGCGGGGTGGAGCGGCCGTAGGGGAGGGCCCACTGCTTGTCGGCGTACTTGTAGTCCGCGACGAGCGACTTCTGGAAGTCGTCCACCTTGATGTCCAGCTGCTTGATCAGGCCGTCGAGGGCGATGATGTTGCCGTTGGTGAAGTACCGGAACCACCAGACATCGGAGAGCACCACGAGGCCGGGCAGGGCGGACTTGGCAGCCTGGGAGGTCTGAAACTTCTGCGCAATATCCTCGTAGTTCGCCCCGGCAGTGACCAGGTTGACCTTGATCTCCGGGTACTTCGCCTGGAACTTCTCAATGATGGCCCTTTCCACGTCCTGGGACTTGCCCGGGTGGTTGGACCAGAAATCGATGGACGAGGCGGGCTTCACGCCGGAGAAATCAATGTCGGCCGCGGTGGTCGCGGCCCCCGTGCCTGCCGTGGTCGGGCCGCCGCAGGCGGCCAGTGCGGCCGCGCCGGCTGCGGCGCCGGTAAAGCCAAGGAAGTGTCGGCGGTCAAGATTTATTGCCATGGTGGATCCTCTCAAAAGGGCCCCGAATCGGGTAATGACCCAGGGTGTTGACTCGGTGTGGTGATGTTTGGCTGGGGTGAGGCTCGCTTTATCCGGTGACGCTGCCCTGGGTGAGGCCGGCCACGATGTAGCGCTGCAGTGCAGCGAAGACCAGCAGGATCGGAACGATCACCAGCACGGCGCCGGCCATCAGGATGCCCCAGCCGGAGCCGTTGCCTTCCGAGTTCTGCAGCAGGGTCAGGCCCACCGGCAGGGTCATGGTTTCCGGCCGGTCGGTGATGATCAGCGGCCAGATGTAGTCATTCCATTCGCTCACCACAGTGACCAGGGCGACCGTTGCAATGGAGGGGCCGGAGACCGGGACCACGACCTGCCAGAGCCGCCGCCAGTGCCCCGCGCCGTCGATCTCGGCCGCCTCCAGGATGGAGCCGGGGAGCGTCATGAAGTGCTGGCGCAGCAGGAACGTGCCGAACGCGGTGCCCAGCCCCGGAAGGATGATCCCCCACAGGGTGTTCTTCCCGCCCATGCCCGCAATCAGGATGTAGTTGGGCAGGATGGACACCTGCGGCGGCACCATCAGCGCGACCAGGATAAGAATGAAAATGGCGTTCTTGAACGGGAAGCGGACAAAGACCAGGGCGTAGGCCGTGAGGATGGCCAGGATGACCTTCACGGTGGCGCCCACGGTGGTGACGATCAGGCTGTTCATGAAGAACCGGGCGAACGGCACCGTGGTCATCGCGACGTGGTAGTTGTCCAGGTTCACGCTTTCCGGCAGGATCTTCAGGTCCATCGTGACGATCTCGCCGGGCTGCTTGAAGGAACTCAGCACCATCCAGAGCAGCGGAAGGACCACCACGAGGGTGGCAAGGATGAGCGGGACGTAGCCACCGGCGATGGTCTGGACCAGGTTGGCGCGGGAAAAAGGCCGCTGGCGCTGCAGCGGAGCCTCGGGACCGGCGGCCGGCCCGGCGTTGGCGGCCGGATCCGGGTTGACGGGGGAGAGAGTGCTCACGAGTAGTGCACCTTCCGTTCTACGAACCGCACCTGCAGCACGGTAATGATCAGGAGGATCGCGAAGAGGACCACGGAGATGGACGCCGAGTAGCCGGCGCGGTTGAAGGCACCGAAGGCCTGCAGGTAGGCCTCATAGATCAGGGTGGAGGTACCGTTGCCCAACGGGGTCATGATCCGGATCAGGTCGAACGCCTGCAGGGAGCTCAGCATGGTGGTGATGAGCAGGAAGAACGTGGTGGGGGACAGCAGCGGGACGGACATGCTGATAAAGCGGCGGAACCCGTTGGCGCCGTCCAGCGAGGCTGCCTCCATCACGTCCTGCGGCAGTGACTGCAGGCCGGCAAGGTAGACGACGGCGCAATAGCCGAGGTTCTTCCAGACGTAGACGATGATCACCATGACCAAGGAGAGCTGGGGGTCATTGATCCATTGCGGGCTCTGCTGGCCGATCCCGCGGAGCAGCCAGGACAGCACGCCGTAGCCGGGGTCGAAGATGAACAGCCAGACCAGCCCGACGCCGACACCGCTGAGCACGTAGGGGGCGAAGACAGCGGACCGGGCGAAGGTGGTGCCGCGGACCTTGGAGTTCAGCGCCAGGGCCACCAGCAGTCCCAGGACCATGGACCCGCCCACCGTGATGAGGGTAAAGACGGCCGTGGTCCCCAGCACCTTGGGCGCATCGGCGCTGGTGAAGAAGTTGATGTAGTTGTCGAAGCCGACCACCGTGGCGGAGGCGGAGCCCAGCGTCCAGTCCAGCGTGGAGTAATAGATGTTGTTGATGAGCGGGAGGTAGGTGAACACCGCGATCAACGCCAGGTTCGGCAGGGCCAGCGCCAGGAAAACCATGAAGTCCCGGCGGGCCCGGGCGGACCACCGGGAACGCGGCGCCGGAGCCGGTGCGGCCTCGACGACGGCGCGGGGGCGGTCAGTCAATTCTCGGGTCATTCTCGTCTTTCACTGAGGTCTGAAAATCCCCCCGACCACTAAACCACGGCCAGGGCACCCCGGAACCCGATCACGACCCTCAAGCGGCCTTCCTTAGAATGAATTCATGCCCGGTTCTCGAGTTGTTCATGAACTGGGCCCTCAACGGCCCAGCCCCAGGCCGGCGCCCCGGGAAATTGTCCATCCGCCCGGCCACTCTCCGCCCGGATAGCGCATCCTGACCGGGACCAGCCGCAGCGTCCGACTGTGGGTCATGTAGGAACGCTGCCCGCACTGGCTATTCCCGCCGGACGTCCTTATACGCCTGATCCTGGCCACCCCCCGCATGGAAACAAGGCTCCCATCCTGTTGGGCGGCCATACGATGATCTGACGGGCCCTTACTATCCGGCGATGCCAGTCTGCCGTCCAGGGCCCGTTCGGAAAAGGGATGAAGGGGCTCCATGGTCCCCCCGGACGGAGGCTGACACCGGCCCCAAAAACCCTTTCCCAAACATGGCGAAGAAACCCCAGGGCTTGTCAAGCCCTGGGGTGTGCGTGCAGCGTCTCCGTCGTGTTCGCAGCGGCTTCAGTTACCCGACGTGGACCCAGGGTCGTTTGGTGACGTCGGGTTCGGCTTCGCGGAGTACTTCGCGGGTGACGGGGGCGATCTCGCCTTCGCCCAGGAAAAGGAATTTGAGGAGGTTGATGACGGGGTTGCCTTCGGTCCAGCGGAAGTAGATGTGCGGCATCAGCCCGGTCACGTCGCGGATGTGCAGGAGTACGGAGGCGATGGTGTTCGGCACGACCGGGCCGTGTACTTCCAGGATCCTGTATCCGTGGCGGGTCACCCCGCGCACGGCGAGCTCTGTTTCAAAGTCTGAGGAGTCGTCCACGATGACCTCCAGGAACAGTGCCTGCTGGTCCACGGGCAGATGGCTGACTTCCATGGCAGAGGTGAGCTTATCCCTGTAGGCTTCGGCGCTGAGCCGGAGGGGTTCGTGGGAAATGATCGCCAGCGGCCCGTCCAGTACCTCAGACGTGAATGCCAGGGCCTGGTAGTCCAAATAGACCTGCGTGGCGTGGAGTTCAAAAGAGCGCCGGATCCGTGAGAGCAGGGAGATCACGATGATTCCGGCGATGAAAACGGCGGCGATACGGATGCCCTCGGGGCGTTCGAAGATATTGACGATCGTGGTGTAGATGAACACCACGGCGATGATGCCGAACCCGACGGTCCGTTTACGCTGTTTCTTACGGCGGGCGGAGAGGGTTACAGCGACTGCGGCGGAGGTCATCAGGACGAGCACTCCGGTGGCGTATGCACCGCCTTGGGCGTCCACACTGGCGTCGAAAAGCCAGGTGATCAGGAACCCGACCAGCGTGAACACCAGAACCAGTGGGCGGACGGCCCTGGCCCAGCCCGGGGCCATGCCGTAGCGGGGAAGGTACCGGGGAACGAGGTTCAGCAAACCCGCCATGGCTGACGCGCCGGCGAACCACAGGATCGCTATGGTGCTGATGTCATAGACGCTGCCGAAGCCAACGCCCAGATATTCGTGGGCCAGGAAAGCAAGGGCACGGCCGTTGGCCTGCCCGCCGGGCTGGAATTCCTGCGCCGGGATCAGGACCACAGTGGTGAAGCTGGAAGTGATCAGGAAAGTGCTCATGATCACGGCGGCAGTGGTCAACAGCCGCCGTGTTCCCTGAATACGGCCGGCCGGGTTATCTTCAGTGTCCTCGGCGTTGCCACGGATCTGGGGCATCACGGCCACGCCCGTCTCAAAGCCGGACAGACCCAGTGCAAGTTTGGGAAAGACAAGCAGGGCGAAAGCGACAGCCAAAAGCGGGTTGCCGTGCGAGGTTGACAGGGCCTGCCACCAGTCGCCCACGGCGAGGGGATGGGTGAACACCTGGAACAGAGAGGTGACTACCACGACCACGTTCAGGGCCAGGTAGAGTGCGACCAGGACGACGGCCACGTTGATGGCTTCCCGGAACCCCCGGAGGAACACCGCTGCCAGCAGGGCCAGCAGGGCCAGCGTGATCGGGACGTTTTGCCCTTGCAGCGAACCGGAAACCAACGGGTTCTGGATGACGTGTGCCGTCGCGTCGGCAGCCGAGAGGGTCATGGTGATCATGAAGTCCGTTGCAGCGAACCCGAGCAGGACAAGGACAAGGAGCTTGCCGCCCCATTTCGGCAGCAGGCGTTCCAGCATGGCAATGGAGCCCTCACCCCGGTGGCTTTCGCCAGCTACACGCCGGTAGACGGGCAAAGCGCCCAGGAGGGTCACGACGACCAGCACCAGTGTGGCCAGCGGGGAGATCGCACCGGCTGCCAGGGCCGCGATGGCGGGCTGGTAACCCAGGGTGGAGAAATAATCCACACCTGTCAGGCACATCACCTGCCACCACGAATGCTTTTTCACGTGCGCGTCGCTCACACCGCCCGGACCCTGGTGGGTTCCCTTGCTGTCCTGGAGGCCGAACAACAGCCAGCTCTTCAGCGCCTGCCGTCCCCGGGGACGCGGCGCCGACGGGTCAGCCGGCGGCCTGCTCAACGCGGTCATCAATTCCTTTCCATGCGGCACAAACGCACCGCAATCACATCCGAAACTAACACCCGTAAAAAGCGGGAACCTCCAAAAGCGTTCATCTTGACACATCCTTGACGCGGGGCCCGGATCCTGACCATCTGCCAACTGGCTGATGCCGCTACCGGTTGCGGACCAGAAGCCGTACAACGCGAATTTATGGTGCACATCCCCGGCTGCAGACACCTGGGCGCCGTTCACCGCTCCTCAATTGAGCAGGACCAGGCCATCAGTGAGGCCGCCAAACCCGGACCCGATCTCATAAATGTCAGACGCTGTTTCCGTGCCGGCATCCGCTACGGAACTGGATGGCCCGAATCGACTGTGAGACGGTGGGGCCATGCCCGCACGACGCTGCCGCTGGCTGCAGTTTTGCCCACGTGGAGCGGCGGGCCCTCCCCCTGTCAACGATTTTCCCGATTCTTTGCCGGGGGTACTGACTTCCGTTCACTTGTAGCTGATAATAAGAACTCGTGTCCGCCAATCCCGTTGTTCCTTGCGCGCTATGAAGCGCTCCACACCTGTGCTGGGCGATCTCGGGTTCGAGGCCATTGTCGTGCCAGGCGATACATCCTTGGCGGAAATTGAAGTGTTGTTCAGGGCCGATCGCGGGCTTCGGGGTGTCGTTATCGACGTCGGCGGGCATCATTCCTTGTTGACCCGGGACCAGCTTGATCACCGGATGACGGGACGGCTGGGTTACGGGCGGGCGCTGAATGCGCGTGTGAGCGTAGAAGCGTTGGTACCACACAGGACCTTCAGGCTGCCTCCGTCGATGAATCTTCAGACCGCCGCCGCCGCGGTGCTGGGCAGGCCCGAGGAGAGCAGATACCAGGATATGCTCGTCACCGCGGCGGCTCCCCGCATCGTCCCGGTATCGGAGGTTTTCGAGGGACTTTCCGACGTCTTCCGGCATGCCGCTCTCCACGACCCGCTCACCGGTCTGGCCAACAGGCGCGGGCTGGAAGAGTCAGGGCCGGCGCTCCTGGCCGGCGAGGGTTCGTCCCGCGCGGCGATCCTCTACATAGACCTCGATGACTTTAAGGTCATCAACGACACCTTTGGGCATCGGTCCGGCGATGCCGTGCTCACCGCTTTTACGGCCAGGCTACAGGCCTGCACGCGCCCGGCAGACACGGTCGCCCGGCTCGGAGGGGACGAATTCGCCGTAATACTGACGGACGTCGATGAGGCCACGGCCCGGACCGCGGCGCACCGGATCCTGGAGTCCCTGGATGAGCCATTCGACCATGACGGTCACAGCTTCCGGCTCTCCGCCACCTTGGGCCTGGCCATGGCCGACGACGTCGAGGACGATAGGCAGGACCCCGGGACCCGTCTCGAATACTTGCTCCGCCACGCGGACGAAGCGATGTTGCAGGCAAAACACGAAGGTAAACGCCGGCTAGGCCGGATCGACCCCTCCCGGCCAACCCGTTTCTCCCGTCAAGCCCTCATCCGCCGCCGCTTGCCACTGGCCCTCGGCAACGCAGGCTTCAGCCTCCACTACCAGCCCCTCATGGACATTCTTACCGGTTCATGTCTTGCCGTGGAAGCGTTACTGCGCTGGGAAGACCCGGAACTGGGCATGGTCTCGCCGGAGGACTTCATCCACATTGCCGAATTCACCGGTGAAATCCATGCCATCGGCCGGTGGGTCATCGACGAGGCCTGCATCCAGGCCCGGAAGTGGATGGACGCCGGCACCCCCCGGGCCATCTCCGTAAATATTTCGCCTCTGCAGTTAGCAACGGGAAGCTTGGTCCCCGATATCCAGGCGGCGCTGCTGCGCCATCATGTGCCGGCATCCCTGCTGAACATCGAAATCACCGAGAGTGCCGCCATCGTGGATCTACCGTCCGCTGCGTCACAGCTGCGCGCCCTGATCCACGCGGGCACCGGCGTTGCCCTCGACGATTACGGCACAGCCTATTCGTCTTTGGCGCTGCTGCGGGAACTTCCCCTCACCGGGTTGAAGCTGGATAAGGCCTTCATCGATGCGATCGATACGGACCGCACCTCCGCGATCCTGGTAGCCAGCGTCATCGGCCCGGCGAAAATCCTCGGCCTGCGAACAACCGCCGAGGGCGTTGAACGCGAATCCCAACTAGCGGTTCTGAGAGGGCTCGGTTGCGACACCGCTCAGGGCTATCTCATCTCGCGGCCACTGCCCGCCGCAGAGCTCGAACCCGTCCTGAGGAAAAGAACACCGGCTGATATGTGAGCACAAACCCCCCTCGCGCAGAACTTCCCGCCCGCAAAGCGCGAAAATGAGAACGAAAATCCCCGGGACCTGCACTCCTCGGCCACGACGGACTCAACGGCCTACCCCCAAGTTCTCATCAACGTCTGGCCGCCGCCCTGCTCAGACCTGGATCATCCGATTGGTGCATTCCGGCCTGCCCTGAACGAGGATTCGGGCGCGCTCGAACGCGGCGTGAAACCCCTACACACCGTTCCGAACGCCCCAGCCGCCCCAGAGCTGCGGTCGAGGAGCGCAACGACGCGGCAGAGGCCCCCGGGCGCGTCGGTGCCCACCGGTAAGAAACCCAACGTCATCGACCGCATTTAATCGGTCCGCACCGTTCGGGCGCGGCCGCTTGGTGTGGCTGCCATCGGAGCGGTGCGCGAGTGCAGGCCGAGTTCTTCGAACCGGAACCAACCTGCCATATTCACCAGGCGACCCGCAGGCCGGCCTCGACGACGTCCCGCGCGGGGGACGTCGAGGAAGAACGTTCCGCCGGCGCCGCGGGGCCACATGACCGCCCGGGGTACCGACCCAGGGCTGTTGCTTTCGGCGTTGCCAGAGGCGGTGCCACTATTCAGGCAGTTGTATCTGGAAGCCGCAGCTGCAGCGCAATATGCGGGTGGTAAGGCAGACGTCGTTGGCGTTCTGCGGGTCGCGGTCCGTGTAGACGGCGTTGAGGCAGCCGGCCTCTGAATCGAGCGTATGCATCGGCCGGCCGCAGTGGACGTACTCTCCGTCGAATATCAGGACGTCATCCTCGCCCGGGGCCCGGCTGAGGACTGCCCCTACGGCGGCAACGTCGGCTCGTCGCAGGTAGTGGAGATCGCACGCGGTGCAGACATACCCTGCTTCCACGAAATCGTCCGAGGGCGGATCGAGGGCTTTAATCGACTGCAGCCTCAGCTCCGTGTCAGAACCGCAATGGCCGCACAGGAGCAAAGTACTGCCGGGGCGATCAGTGTGCGGGCGGATACTGGCGGCGCCGGGATCGAAGGACATTTTTACGCTCCCGCCGCGTAGCTGGACAGGCTGCAATCCGCCCCGTCGACACAACCCAGGCGCATTGCCGCGCTGAATGCGGTATCTGGCAGGCCGGTCCAGGCGGTGATGGCCCGGCCACCGCCCTGGTTGACATGCGAGGCGGCCATGCTCGGCTCCCTTTTAGCTGCGTGCATTCCAGCCCGCCATCCTGCTATAGCGGGATCTCCCGCCAGCTATGCACCAAGCCGAAAGGAGGATAGATACGTGATGCCTGCCACCAAAAACCTACGCCGTGGCTCCTGGCGTGTCCAGCCACCGTCGGCGGCGGCAGGACAGTCCGGGCAGAAAGAACCTGCCCACGATTCCCTTGTCATCTTGTCTGGGCTGGACTGGTAGCGGAGTATTTGAAGTGGCGGTGTTTCACCTTGCTGGAGAGGGTCCATTCAGCCTTCATCGGGGTTCCGTCCGGGGGCTGACTCGCGGCCTCAAGAAATTCGGGAGTCAGCCCCACTTGCCGGTGCCGCACCGGGTGCCTCGGCGCATAGCCTGTCGCGGTATTGCTACGGACAGTGGTTTCAGCCCTGCGAGGAGAATCACGAGGCAAGGCCCCTGAGCTCGCCGCCGGGATCCTGAGCCTGTCCTGAAAAACGGGCAACACCATTGGCACTTAGGACAGTCATCGTGCAGCGGCCACTTCCCGACCGAGCAGTCCGCGTTGAAGTGCGTCTACCTGGCTATCATGAGCCTGGACCCCACCGGCAAGGGCCGGAAACGCTGGAGCAACCGCTGGAAGGCCACTCTCAACGCCTCCGAGATCACCTTTGACGGCCGCCTGTCCGCCGGCAGGAGCTAGAGAAGACAACCCCAGTTACACCGAATAATTGACAGACCCCAGCTGCGCATCGACACAATCCGTGAAAACACCATGGCAGGGTTGGCCCATGCCAGATCCCAGGGCCGCGTTGGCGGCCGGCCAACCGTGATGACCCCGGAACGGATCGAAGCAGCTTTGCTGCTGCGGGAGGAAAACAAGAACATTCAGCAGATCGCCAAGACTCTAGGCGTCGGCCGTATGTCCGTATCCCGTGCCCTGGCTAAGTTCGAGGGCAGTTCCTCATGAAGAGATTTGTGATCGGGTTCAGCCTGGCGCTTTCAGCGTGGGTCTGCGCCGGGATCTACCTCATCCTGGCCGCCCAGGCATTCGGCAAGGCGGTAGCCCAGGGAAACGCATCGTTCCTGGGCGAGGCCGCGTTTTTGCTTGGCCTTGGCGTCGTGAGCTGGGCAGTGCTGCTCTACCTGGGGAGTCTGTTCGGGATCAGGCGCCCACGACTTATGAGAAAGAAGAACCGATGAGCCGTATCGAAACCGTGTATGTGGTGAGTGAGCCGCAACCCACCGTTGAGGAATCCGTGAGGCAGCTTGCCCAGCGACTCGACAAGAACCTCAAGGATCTCGTGACAGTGTTCCAGGAGGCGGGGGACCAGCTGTGGAGCGCCGAACCTGCCTCACACACAGTTACACCGGTTCCTGCCGTGGAACGGCGGTCCGCTGGGATTATTGGCCATGAGAACGTCCAGGTCATGCGTTACATCGCGTCCGCACTGGTCATGGTTTCCTTCCAGAAGCGAATCGACTGACCGGGACCACAATGTCTTGTTAGGGCTGGTGACGACGCTGCTCCCCGAGTGGTGTGTTGGACAGGGCACTGCGAGCCACAGGGGGTAGCCTTCTTCCGTTAACCACGCATCAAGCGTGGCGCCCCGGTCACTTTCGGCAAGGGGCTAACGGCCCCGCTCTCCAGTCCGCTGCTGCTGGCCCAAAGCACGGCTAGTGTTTCGCGGTGGCAGTATGATCGATGCCTGTGTACGACGAAGCTTCCTCCCTCTTTGAGATCCACGAGCCTACGCCGGCTCCCAACGTCCTTGATCCGCTTCCGATCAAGACGGAGCAAATACAAGCGATTCGTGATGCGTTTGAAAAGGCTGGGGTGGTTAACCAGGACGACCGCAAGGCCTTGATCGAATCAGTCGTCGTGCGGGAAGTAGCGAGCCTTCGCGAGCTGAAGGCCGTCGATGCCCGGCGGATTCTTCAGCGCATCGAGGGCCTGCGTCGTCCCAAATCAACAAGCACCGGATCGGCGTGGGATAACCGAGAAGAAGACACCTGGATCGACAAGCTCTAGAGGGGATCCTCGCTTTTCAGCTTCCAATCGCCGTGTACGGTAATGGCCGCCGGCGATGACCGGCCCAGCTGATCCGCGCGGGTAGGGTTGGGGTTGAGTTCGTGCTGCGCGGTCTGCGTAGGGCACGAACTCAAATCATGTGGAAGTAAGGATGGGAATGTCGAGGCTTACGGACCTTCTGCGCGCTGCCAAGCAGCTTGACCCGCAGCTTGGCAAGGATTTGGAAGACGAGATTCAGCCGTTGCAGAAGCGCCTGCCATTCGGGCTCAATTTCGAGAGGCACTCACCCGAAGCCGTAGAGCTCGCAGGCCACAAGATCCGCAAGGGAAGTAAGGTCCGGATTCTGTCACCCCGTGGATCAACCGCTCGTGGTGACCAGCGGCTCTACCGGGTCAACAAGGTCATCGGTGACGCCGCTGAGATCTCGGTTCTGGACAGTTCTGATGGCGAGGCCTGCACGGTACAGGTCGATGACCTTATCCTGGTCGCTGAGTTCCGCGATTGGATCTATCCCGGGCTCCGCCCGGACGGCACTGTGGAGCGCGGCGGGGACAAGCCTTTCCACACGGTTATCAATGGCGAGAACTTCCACGTTTTGGAACAGCTGACCTTCACCCACGAGCGCGCCGTCGACGCTATTTATATTGACCCGCCCTATAACACCGGCGCCCGTGACTGGAAGTACAACAATGACTACGTCGAGGGCGATGATCTGTACCGACACTCGAAGTGGCTGGCGTTCATGGAGCGGCGGCTCAAGCTGGCAAAGCGCCTCCTCAAGCCGGAGGACTCTGTTCTCATCGTGACGATCGACGAGAAGGAGTACCTTCGGCTTGGGCTTCTGTTGGAGCAGGTATTCGATGATGCTCGTATTCAGATGGTGAGTATTGCAATCAGTCCTCCCGGGGCAAAGAGGGACGCAGCCTTCCGTCGAAGTGACGAATACGCCTTCTTCGTGTCGTTCGGTGAGGCAGCGCCTGTCCCTCTCGCGTTGGCACCCGAGTGGGATGGTGCGAAGAGGACGACCACGATGAACCTGCGGTGGGTGAGTATGATCCGCTCCGGAACTGGTGCGTTGCGACGCGACCGACCTGGGATGTTTTATCCGGTACTGCTCGATGCAGTGTCAGGGGCACTCACTGGTGTGGGTGAAGTCTTGCCCTTGTCGTCACAACGCTCCGACTATCGTTCGCCAGAGGGAACCGTGGCCGTTTGGCCGATTCGTGAGGACGGCAGCGAAGGCAGATGGCAAGTTGGGCCTGATACCGCCCGATCACTCCACGCAGCGGGGTTTATGCGCATTGGGAAGTTCAACGGCACTTCGGCTGCGATCTCCTACCTCAAAGCAGGTGAACAAACAAAAGTCCGGGCCGGCGTGTTCGGTGAGGTCAGTAGGTCTGTCTCCGGCCACGTTGAGGTGGAGGGAGCCGCTGCAACTGCAACCAGCCGTGTTCCGACTACCCAATGGGCTCTCGCCTCCCATTCCGCGGCCGACTTTGGAAGTCGACTGCTGCGTAACCTGTTGCCGGAACGCAAGTTCCCGTTCCCCAAATCGCTGTACGCGGTCGAGGACGCACTCCGTTTCTACGTTGCCAACAAGCCTGAGGCTGTTGTCCTCGACTTTTTCGCTGGCTCAGGGACCACTGCACATGCGGTCATGCGGCTGAACCGACAAGACAACGGTCGGCGTCAATGCATCTCGGTGACGAACAACGAGGTGTCAGCTGAAGAACAGACGCGGCTACGTAAGCACAAGCTGCGCCCCGGCGATGCACAGTGGGAACAACATGGCATCTGTGACTACATCACCAAACCTCGAATCAGGGCAGCGATCACAGGCCTCACGCCGGAAGGTGATCCGATCAAGGGCGACTACAAGTTCGTCGATGAGTTTCCGATGGGCGACGGCTTCGAGGAGAACGCCGCATTCTTCACACTGACCTATGAGTCTCCGTGGCTTGTCAGCACGGACCGGGCTTTTGCCGCCATCGCGCCGATGCTGTGGCTTCGCGCCGGCGCCAGGGGGCGCCGTATAGACGTGATCAAAGACGGTTGGGCGGTCGCTGACAGCTACGGCATCATCAAGGATCTGGACTCGGCAGCAGAGTTCATCGCTGCACTTCAGGCTCAGGATGACCTGCGGCTCGCTTACATCGTCACCGACGACGAGGGTCGTTATCAGCAGATGGCGAACGAAATCCCTGGTGTTGAGACCGTTCGTCTATACGAGGACTACCTCCGGAACTGCGAAAGCAACGGTGACTTCTGATGCGCTTCACGCTCAAGGACTATCAAGCAGACGCCGTTGGTGACACGCTGACGGAGCTTGCTGACGCACGCGAATTCTACCACGGCGCACGCAAGAGGGTGACGTCGGTGGCGCTCACAGCTACCACTGGTGCAGGCAAGACGGTCATGGCAGCGGGAGTCATCGAAGCCCTCTTCTGGGGTAGCGGAGACTTTGAGACGGTGGCTGATCCGGGGGCAGTCGTCCTGTGGTTCAGCGACGATCCTTCACTTAATCAGCAGACGCGGCACCGCTTGGAACAGGCGTCTGACCGCCTCCGCAATCGCCTTATCACGGTGGAGCACCCGTTCCGATATCGCAAGCTCCAGCCTGGTCATGTGTACTTCCTCAATACCTCGAAGCTGTCGCGGAACAGCTTGCTGGTTCGGGGTCACGACCGAGATGGAGTTCTGCCCGGTATGGAGTCGAACCCGGATACCGTGCCGTTCACGTTCTGGGACACCCTGCGGAACACCATCGAGGATGAAAGCACCACGTTGTACATGGTGCTCGATGAGGCGCACCGCGGTATGGGGCGGCGTGCGTCGTCGGACACGCCCACAATCGTGAAGCGTCTGATCAACGGAAACGGCTATGGCCCTCCTGTTCCGATCGTTTGGGGCATCTCCGCGACTGTGAAGCGGTTTGAGGACGCGATGAGCGCTGCGGAGGTGCAGGACAATCGGGTCCACCTCCGGACCGTCACTGTGGATCCTGTCCGTATCCAGGAGTCCGGCCTTCTCAAAGACGACATTGTTCTTGACTTTCCCGCGGAGACCGGAGACTTCAACACTGTTCTCCTGCGCCGGGGCGTCCGCAAGGTGAAGGAACTGTCGTTGGCTTGGGCGGAGTATGCGGCTGCACAGAACGATCACGATCCAATCGCGCCCTTACTGGTCCTGCAAGTGCCAAACAAGCCGTCGCCGGCGGAGGTGGCCTCAGCCATCGATGTCATCCGGAATGAATGGCCCGAAATCGGTCCCGACGCTTTCGCGCACGTCTTCGGAGACCACACCGCACAGACGTTCGGTGCTCATAGCGTTCCGTACATTTCGCCCGAGCGGGTGCAGGACGCGACCTACATTCGCGTGCTGCTCGCGAAGGACGCAATCAGCACCGGCTGGGACTGTCCGCGCGCAGAGGTCATGGTGTCGTTCCGTCCGGCTGAGGACGAGACGCACATAACCCAGCTTTTGGGCCGCATGATCCGCACCCCGCTGGCGCGCAGAGTTGAAGGTGACGACCTCCTGAACAGTGTCGAGTGCATCCTGCCTCGCTTCAACAAGGCTACCGCCAGCCGCGTGCTTGAACAGATCATGGGCAATGACCTCTCCGAAACAGGTGGCGGCACGGGCCAACGTGTGTTGATCGATCCGCAGCTCATGACGCCCAACGACCGGGTGTCAGACTCAGTGTGGACGCTGTTCACCGAACTTCCCGCTGAGACTTTGCCGCGCAAACACGCCAGTCCGATCAAACGCCTGACCTCTCTTGCACACGCGCTTGCAGCGGACGGCTTGGTGCCAGAGGCCGGCCAGGTTGCGCATCGGCGCCTCCATGGAGTTCTCAACGGTCTCGCCGCGCAGTATCCTGAGGAGCTCGGAAAGGCCGAGGCGGATGTGCTGACGGTGGTTGGCGGCAGTGTGCGCGGTCACGCGCGCTACGGTTTGCGAGCAGACGAAGCGTGGACAGAGGTCGCCGACGACCGAGCCATTCAGGAAGCGTACCGGCATGGCTCGCGTACGGTGACGCCTGACATCGCGCGCACCTACGTCGATCATCTCGCGGCAGATGCTGATGACGAGGACGTACTCCGTGACGCACATGTGCGTGTGGCCGGGCTCGCAACGCTGCCTCAGACACGGCCGGCACTCGATGCTGCGGCGGACTCGCTCTCGTCGGAGTGGCTGAGCAGGCATCGAGTGGCGGTCAAGACGCTGCCTGAGTCTCGTCAAAGCCTGTACGCGGAGATCACAGCCATGAGCACCGATCCGCAAATGATCTCGATGGCGCTGCCGAAGAACCGCCAGGAGGAGACTCGCCGAGCGGTCGGCGACGCCATCCAGATGCTCGACCAGCGGCCACTCCATCTGCTCTCAGACGAAGATGGCATGTTCCCGATCGGGAAACTCAACCCGGACGAGGTCCAGGTGCTCGACACCGAGATCCAACGTGGCGACATGCTCGCCTGGTATCGCAACCCTACAGGCGGCCGCGACTCAATGAGCATCGCATACCAGGACATACACGGCGCTTGGCGGACTCTTCGGCCTGACTTCCTGTTTTTCGTCAAGAGTGGTGACGGCGTGAGAGTCAACATCGTCGATCCGCACGGTTCGTGGCTACCTGATGCATTACCGAAGCTGCGGGGGATGGCTCGATTTGCGGAGGTGTACGGCGAGAACTTCCATCGCATCGAATCGATTTCTCGGATCGACGGCGAGCTGCGAGTCCTCGACTTCACCCTGCCCCACGTGAGGAAGAGCGTGCTGGATGCGATCGACGCGGACTTCGCATACCGCGAGTCTTCCGTGGCGTATTGAACTGTTGGAATCGAATTGCGGGGAGGGGCGGACGGAATAGACACGCTCCGCACTCTACTCAGATGAGTAATTGCGCATTTACTCATTGCAGTTACGGAACTCTCCGTGCTTGCAAGGATCGTGCTCCGCTTCGCTCCGGGTTGTAAAGCTCTGCCCTGCGTCCTGGGCGGGTTGATCCTTAGGCCCTCAGCCTTTTAGTTCTGCGTGCTTCTTATCGCGTTCGCCATGGCCCGCAAGGAGTTTGGGTTTTCCTCCCACCGGCTCCCGTCCCGTGTGCAGGCATGGAACGATGTCATGCCCGTCTCGTCGGCCGCCTGCCGAAGCTCGGCCCAAGCCGCTTCCAGGTCCGCCAACTGCGCGGGGGACAGCGGCTCTCGTTCGTCGGCCGCGGGCACCACGACAGCCGGGAACTCTTCTGCAGCCGGAACCCGGCGCCTGCTCAGGAAGTTTCGCAGTCCCACTGTCATCTCTCCTTCTGACAAGAATGTCCCGCCTGAGATTGGGGGAACCAGGCGGGACAAGCCCACTCTAACAGCCAAGTCTGACAGTTTTAGGGCAGAAGCATGCTCGCAGGGCTCGCACCCCTTCGGGCGTCCACTCCGCAAGCTCCGTGGCCGGCTGTTGGGTGCTGCCGGTCCGTCGCAGAGCTCCTGCCCGTCATCACCTGACGTCTTCGACGCTTTTTTGTGGCTGTCCTTATGTTGTTGACGGGTAGTTTTCCGTGGCCGTTGTAGGGTCGTGGCTACCCAGGGGAGGCGGGTATGGCTTTGTTGCTGTGGCCGGACGACTCGCGCGTGACGGCTTCGTAGGATTGGCCGCCCGCCACCCCGCGATGACCCGACCGCTGATTGAGAGACGCGACATGATCGCCGGATAAGGACACGACGGCGCGGTTATCTGCTGGGTTCCAACCATCCGACAGACTGGAGGCTGTTTTGGCGAAATTGTGGGCCGGGATCGACGCCGGCAAAGCCCATCACCACTGCGTCGTGATCGACGCCGACGGAAACCGTCTGCTCTCCCAAAAAATCCCCAACGATGAACCGGCATTGATCGAGCTCATGTCCAACGTCCTCAGACTCGGGGACGGGGATGAAATCGTTTGGGCAACGGACCTGAACCACGGCGGACCCGCGCTGCTGATCGCCATCCTCGTCGCCCACGGCCAGAACATCCTCTACATCCCCGGCCGGGTCGTCCACCACGCCTCCAAGCTCTACCGCGGCGAAGGCAAAACGGACGCGAAAGACGCCGCAGTGATCGCGGACCAGGCCAGGGTGCGTAAAGATCTGCAGCCTCTGCGTGCAGGGGATGAGATCAGCACGGGCCTGCGGATCCTCACCGCCCGGAGGGCTGACAAATCCGCGGACCGGGTCCGGGCGATCAACCGGCTGCAGGCCCAACTGCTCGAATACTTCCCCGCCCTTGAGCGTGCCTTTGACTACAGCCGCTCTAAAGGTGCGTTGCTGCTGCTGACCAAACACCGGACCCCTGACGGGATCCGCCGCACCGGTCAGGCCAGGATCCACGCCTGGCTGAAGAAACACGGCACCCGTTCCTCCGCCGCGGTGGCCCAGGCGGCCGTGGACGCAGCGAAGTCCCAGCACACCACCGTCCCGGCCCAGCACCTCGGGGAATCGATCGTCGCCGCCTTGGCACAGGAAATCATCACCTTGGACAAGGAACTGGCCGACCTGGATGCGCTGATCGCTGAGAAGGTCACCGAACACCGGCACACACAGGTGCTGCTGAGCATGCCCGGCTTCGGCCCCGTCCTCGCCGCTGAATTCCTCGGCGCCACCGGCGGCGACCTCACTGTCTTCCAAACTGCGGACCGGTTCGCCGGCGTCGTCGGACTCGCCCCCGCGCCCCGGGACTCCGGAAAGATCAGCGGCAACCACCACCGGCCCAGACGCTACGACCGCCGGCTGCTCCGGGTCTTCTACCTTTCCGGGCTCTCGGCCCTGAAAAGCTGCCCCGCCTCACGAACCTACTACGACAGAAAACGCACCGAAGGCAAAACCCACATCCAGGCCATGCTCTCCCTGGCCCGCCGCCGTCTCAACGTCCTTTGGGCCATGCTCCGCGACGGCACTACCTACGCCGCTGTCAGGCCACAAGCGTCACGTATAGCTGCGTAATGCCGGCGGGCAGGACGGAACTTGACCGCATCCACACGCCGTCATGCCTTAATGGAGGACCCCTTGCACGTCGAGTGGAGCAGTTTTTAGCATG
>NZ_JBHDJA010000034.1:0-29003 GCF_041877125.1 Arthrobacter sp. E44 | reverse complement strand
CAACCGCCACGACATCGCGGCGGAACTCTTCGGGAAAGGCTTTGGGCATGAGGAACATCCTTCCACCCGCAAGGATCAAATCCTCACAGGCAAAGTGTCAATCAAACCTTCAGCAGTCCCTCCCTCGCTTCGGCCGTGATATTCGTAGCAGCATTGTTCGCTACGGCCCAGCCTGCTGAGGCCGATGATCCCATTGTCCTAGACCCCGGGCTCGGCTGCCCGGGCTTTGCTCTGCAACTCCAAGGCACTGGGGGGAACCTACAGACGAAGGACTTCTACGATAAAAATGGGAATAAGGTCCGGACCATAACAGCCGGCAAGGGCGTCCTGTTGACCTACACAAACCTGAGCACCGGAAAGTCCATTACTTTTGATACGAGCGGTTCGGTTTCGAAGACGACCTACAACGCGGACGGCACCTACACCGTCAGAGCAAGCGGCCATAACGGTCTAGTTCTCTTCCCCTCGGACGTACCCGCAGGCCCGACCACCACTCAATACACCGGAACTATTGTCTACACCATTGATCCCACCACCGGGGTCTTCACTCTGGTAAGCAGCTCAGGACAGGCCGTGGACGTCTGTGCAGCACTTGCCTAGCTATGGGCATTGGAGCGGCCCATACGGCCATGAAGACAGGATGGGCCGCTCTGTCATTGCTACATCCATGTCGCCTGCTGGCGCGCCAGCTGATTGATTCCGTCCCTGCGAGCGGGGGGACTTGGTCCCATGCTCGTAACGCGACTTCGGGAGCAAGTCTCCCTTGCGATGTCGTTTTGTCACTTTCTCCCTCCGCTGCTGCCAAAAATCCCAGCGGTCTGCAGCTCTCTTGCTGATTATGTGGGCTGGCCCACAGGATTCCTGCATGACTTCACTTACCGTCTCAGGCCGCGTGGCAGAGTTTCTCAGCAGCTATGTCAGCGACGTCTTTGGCGTCATGGGCAACGGCAACGTCCATTTCCTGGACGCCGCGGAGAAGCAGGGCCTGCGCTTCACCGCCGTCCGGCATGAGGGCGCCGCCATCGCCGCCGCCGACGCCTACTACCGGGCGTCCGGACGGCTCGCCGCGGGCACCACCACATACGGCCCCGGCTACACCAACGCGCTCACCGCCCTCGCCGAGGCCGTCCAGGCGCAGATCCCGGTGGTCCTGGTGACCGGCGACGCGCCCACGAGCGGCGCCCGGCCCTGGGACGTCGACCAGGCTGCCATCGCCGCCGGCCTCGGCGCGGCCACCTTCACCGTCACCCGCGACGCCGCGGGCGCCGTCACCCGGCAGGCGGTGGAGTACGCACTCACCTGGCGCACCGCCGTCGTGCTTGCCATCCCCTACGACCTCGCTGCCCTCGAGGCGGAAGACGAGAACCTTCCGGAGCCGGCGGCACCCAAGGTAACGGACGACGTCGACGGCGGCCTTGGGCAGGTTGCCCGCCTCCTCGCCGGTTCCAGGCGGCCGCTGATCCTGGCCGGCCGGGGTGCGCACCTCGCCGGTGCTGGGCCGGAGCTCCGGGAGCTCGCCGACCGGCTCGGCGCACTGACCGCCGGAACCGCCCTCGCGCTCAACCTCCTCAATGGCGAGGGGTACCTGGGCGTGGCCGGCGGATTCGGCACCGACACCGCGGCCGCGCTGATGGGCGAGGCCGACGTGGTCCTGGTGGCCGGGGCGAGCCTGAGCCCGTTCACTATGCGGTTCGGGCACCTGCTCGGTCCGGATGCCACGGTCATCCAAATCGATACAGCGGCGGAGCCGACCAACCCGCGGGTGGACCTGTTCGTGCAGGCGGACGTGAAGGCTGCTGCTTCGCGGCTGTTGGCTATGGTTGACCGTGAGGCTGCTGCTGTTGCTTGGCGGGAGGAAGCTGCCCGGCGTCTGGCTGTTGGGTCGGGCTATGCTGCTGGTTCTGCTGAAACCGTGGATGGGCGGCTGGATCCACGTAGTTTGGCCTCCGCGCTCGATGCCGTGCTGCCGGAGCGCCGCACGGTGGTGCAGGACGGCGGGCACTTCATCGGCTGGGCGCCCATGTACTGGAACATCCCGCGGCCGCAGGACCTGGTGATGGTGGGGACGGCGTTCCAGTCGATCGGCCTGGGCCTGGCCAGCGCCGTCGGGGCAGCCCGTGCCGTGGAGGACGGTCGGACTCTGGTGCTGGCCTCCGGCGACGGCGGTTTCCTGATGGGCCTGTCCGACCTCGAATCGCTGATCGCTGCCGCCCGCAGCGCGATCGTGGTGATCTACAACGACGCCGCCTACGGAGCCGAAGTCCACCAGTACGGATCGCAAGGGCTGACCGAGAAGCCTATGTTGATCCCCGAGGTGGACTTCAGCGGCGTGGCCCGGGCTTTGGGGGCCGAGTCGGCTGTTATTCGTTCGCTTGATGATCTGTCCGCTCTGCAGGACTGGATCGACGCCGGCGCTCGTGGGACCTTCGTGGCCGACTGCCGGATCACTTCCAGCGTCCGCGCACCATGGCTGACAGAGTGGATGGCGGCTTCGCAGGCGGCGAGGGCAGCTGTGGCCGGATAGCAATGCAAGCACCGCTTGGCTCGCGTACGTATACGGACTATGCGGCGGGTTTGGCCCGCGCGAGCTCAAGACCCAGCAGAATTATGACCGGAGCCGCAAGGAGAACTCCGAAGAAGAGCACCGCGCCACTGAGAAACGGCACCGCCAAGAGTGCTGCCAGGAGGGCGAACCCGGCGAAGCTGATGGACGTGATCGGCGCACCGTGGGTACGTTCGCGCTGACTGGCCAGCAGGACGATTCCGGTAGTGACGTTACCCAATGCCGCTACCAGCAAAAGGAAGCCGGCGATCACGTTGGAGGCGAATCCAGCCATGGATGCCACCAGCAGGACGGCGCCGAGCACGATGCTGACGATACCGGCACCCACACGCAAGCCCGAAGACTTTGGTCTTGGAGCCGTCTGGTACCACTGCGGCGCATGCTGCGGTGGCGACGGGTCAAACTCGAGCTGCGAGTACCGCGGCTGCTGTCCATTACCTACCCACGGCGTCGGGTTGTATGGCTGGGTAGTTCCCTGCCGTTCGTAGCCCTGCGGGGAGCTAAAGGGCGCGCGCGAAGGGTAGCCCGGCCCAGGCATCGGCGCCGGCGGAACCGGCGGTGTATTTTCGGTCATTAGTCCTCCTCCATTAGGCTGCTAGTTCAAACCCCAGTAGATTCTGGATTTACTATTCATTGACAGGCGCTTTTGGACGAAGATCTTGCCGCCTTCGATCGCCCCCAGGGGCACATCCATGCAAACTTGATAGTTGGCCTGACCGCCCTTTTCCAGCGTCGGCACATTCATGGCCCCGTTGTCCAAGGAAGCCCCGCACGAACTTGCGTCGTACTGCCTCGCATCGGTACCTACAAACGTCGGCGTAAGATCGATCCAAGGATTTCCCTCTTTGGCCCCTGCGTAGGTCACCGAAAGATCCACGAGGATGTACCTCCCTTTAGGAGGCTTATTGAACATATTGTTGGCGACTACCTCGTCAGTCGCGTTGAGTTTAACGCTAAGAACTTGAACTTGATATTCGTTTCCCACGATGGCTGCTGCTCCGACGGGATGCGGCTTTTCAGCTGACCCGTCGACGACCGCCACAACTGCCTCGGGGCTACTGGTTGCAGATTGTGTCGAATTGGCCGACGGGAGGATCGACTGCGTTACAGCTGGTTCAGCATTTGCGACGCGTCGTTCGTTTGAGGTTGATGAGTAGGCCATCTGAAATGTAATAACGCCGATAAGCGAAACTCCTCCAATAGCGAGGGCGGCGATAGTCAAGCCTTGCGCCGGAAGTCCAGCACGTCGCGCAGCAGCTAAGCCAACGATGGCCATGACCACTCCACTAAGTCCCAGGAGGAAACTCAGGATGTTGAGGATCGGGATCCAACACAAGACGATTGCCACCGCAGCAAGCACAAATGCTGTGGTTGTAAGGGCCTGGCCCCGGGGTTCCGGAGAGAAAACCGTCTCAGGGATTTCAATCCAGAATTCGTGTCCGGGCGGAGCAGGACCCCACGCAGGATCCGGGTGCCAGCCCTCGTGCGGCTGCCAGCCAACTGGCGGTCGAGGCCAGTTGCCCGGCGAATTATAGACTTTCAATTTTCCCCCTGAAAAGCTGACCGAGCTATCCCAACCCGTTGGGAGAGCATAGCCCTAACGGGCTCGTCGTCATGGGAGTTTTGGCACAGGATTACCGCAGGATTGAATCAAATTGGGCCGCTCCCGGACCCATCGTCCAACGGTGAATCGACACAATTCCGTAAGCTCGTGAAAAACCATGCCATGCGGTCAAAATGTTGCTTACAATGAGATTGCCGTTGCTTGGGGGGGAACGAGCCTAACTTGTCACTCCACCTGAACTGGTTATCAGCGGCAATATTAGACCGCATCACACAAAGGACAGTCATGAGTGAACCGTACGCCCCTCCCCTTAACCAAGGATCTTCCGCGCCGGGCAACTACCAGCCGCAGAAGGGTAACGGATTCGGGACCACCGCCTTGGTTCTCGGCATTGTCGCCGTCGTCTTCGCAATCATTCCCATTCTGGGATTTGTTGCATTTATCCTTGGGCCACTGGCCATTATCTTTGGCGGTATTGGCCTGACCCGGAAATTCACCAAGAAGGGCACTTCCATCACCGGCCTCGTCCTGGGTGCCGTCGCCATCGTTGTTGCCATCATCGTCACCTCGATGCTGGCTGCAGCCGCGAACGGGGTAAGCGACGCCCTGAACAAGGAACACAAGATTGAGTACGTCGTGACCACCACGGGCCCTGCAAAGGTTACCTACTGGAATGGTGATGGTTCCTCGAACGAGGACATTGCTGCCAACTGGAAGAAGGACGTGACCGCCAAGGGCATCAGCTTTAGCACGCTCAGCGTCACGGGCGACTTCAGCGCGGCGAGTTCTGTTACCTGCGAAATCCTGGTTGATGGTGCGAGCGTCTCCAAGAACAGTGGTTCTGGCACGGCCGCCATGGCTTCTTGCTCCGGAAACTCCAGCGCGAAGTAGCAAACGGATTCACAAAGAACGTCGAGGTAAAGCTACCTCGACGTTCTTTGTTTGTGCTGCCTCCCTACAACCACCGTTGACGGAGCATAGGGAACGGCTCCCGCACCTGATCTACCACCTCCAGCGAAACCTCGCGCTAGTGGGGGCGTAATGGAGTTCCGTGACAAGCCGGGCAGTGCCTAGAACTCGTGTCTCAGGCAGCTATGGAGCGGGAGGCGGCGGGTCTGCGGGCCGCTCGGCGCGCCAGGGCTTCCGCCACTCCGCAGCGTCCCAGCCGTCCATGATGTAGATGCGCTCATGCGCCACGCGGTCGTCCCGGAATTCCAGAAGGTTGACGGTAAACATCCAGGGAGCACCGTCGTAGCTGATCAGGTTTTCGACCACCACCTGGTCATCGCGGCGGGTGATCCGGCGCGTGTGGAATTGAGTTTGGCCGGGTACTGGCGGCGCCATTCGCGGAAGTTGGGCACCCCTCGAACCGTTCGCCGGACTGGGGGAACTCAAGCACCGCGTCGTCGTGGTAGATCTCGTGGGCAACGTCCTCGTCAACGCCGGAGTGGTCCCAGTGCCGCCGCAGCGCGTGCAACAGGTCTGAATCGTCGAGCATCTGTACCTCCCGGGCCGGAATCAGATGCTAACCCCTGGTGCCTGCCGCGACAATGGACCTTGGTCCCTCGCCGATCCCCGCACCACGTTCCGGCCCCTCCTGGGTGAGCGCCGCCGTCGTACGCCCCTGCTCAGGCGCGCTTCCGCGATCTACCGACATACAGACTTTGAAGCAGATCCGCGGCTTAGGATTTCTTCCATGAAGATTGCCGTTGCAGGGGGAACCGGTACAGTCGGGCGCCACGTTGTGGCCATCGCCAGGGAGCGCGGGCACCAGGTGGTCAGCCTCAGCCGCGCCGAAGGGGTGGACCTGGTCAACGGGCGCGGCCTCGAGCAGGCACTCCAGGGCGTCGAAACGGTCATCGACGCCTCCGGCATCCAGACCCTGTCCACCAAGAAAGCCGTAGATTACTTCACCAACGCCACCCAAAACCTGCTGGCAGCCGGGAAGAAGGCCGGCGTGACTCACCATGTGGCGCTGTCCATTGTGGGCATCGACAACGCCGATTCAGGACTGTACGCCGGGAAGCTGGTGCAGGAAGACGAGGTCAGGCACGGCGGCATTCCGTGGACCCTCCTCCGAGCCACCCAGTTCCACGAGTTCGTACCGATGTCCCTCAGGGCCGCCTCAGTGGGTCCCCTGGTCTTCGTGCCCACGATGTCCACCCAGCCGGTCGCGGCCAAGGAGGTGGCCGAGGCCCTGGTGGACGCGGCCGAGGCCGGGCCGAAGGGACGCATCCCGGACCTCGGCGGCCCGCAGGCCGAACAACTGAAAAACCTCGTCGCTGCCTACCTGGCCAAGACGCAGCAGAAAAAGCGGATCGTTCCCCTGCGCGTTCCCGGCCCCATGGGCAAGGCCATGCGCAAAGGCGCGCTGATCCCGGCGCCAGGTTCCGCCGTCGGACGCCAGACGTTCCTGGAGTGGCTCGACGCCAATAACGCCGCGTAAAAGCCGATGCTAAATGAGGCAGTTGCCCCATGCCCCTGCTGCAGCCCCGCCCTAGCTCAAGGCATGGCGAAAAAGGCGGCCATGACCATGCCCCGGTGTCCACCGGTACGGCCTATATCCCCGCTCGTGCGACCCGCGCCGTCAGGAAACTTCGCACGTCGTTGGCTATGACTTCAGCGTCTCTGGGGAAACCTATGAAATTTCCTGAAGTCCGGCGTATTAGCCAGCGCAGACCAATAAACCAGATACCCGGTGCCGGCGAAGCTGCTCCTTGCCGCAATGGCGCCCCCAAGGAATCCGTAAGGTCATCACCAAGCCAGTGGAATGCGCCCCGGTAGCCAGTGCACCAAATGACACTGCCTATCCCAGCGGCACGAAGGTGAAGCTGCCGGGGCGGGTCGATCTCAATCGGCCGTTCCGCTGGGTCCGGTTCGGCCGCTGGTGCATCAAGCCCGTGAGCTTGGATGTGCGCATCGATCAGGCTTCGAATGTTCGCCGCAGAACGGTCTCCATAGGCAATGTTCGCTGCTGTGCTGCCGTCGAAAGTGAGTGTCTCCCCTTCGACGGCTACGAGTCGGCCGGTGAGTGTTGCACCTGCCTCGGACAGCAACTGCAGACTCATGTTCTGCCCGCGCGGCGCCAGCAAAGCCGGTACTGCCCGGACCAGCCGTGGGTCGGGCAGGTCCTCCGGTCGGTGCTCAAAGAAGCCTGCCTCGTCCAACCACCGGACCGTTTCTCTTCCCCGATAGTTGGCGGAAGCTCGACCAACCGGGCAGGTAGCCAGCCAAACACGCCTACCCGCCGCCAGTAAGTCTTCGGCGATCTGGGTTCCGGACTGTGCGCTGCCGACCACCAGCACTGCCCCTTCGGGCAGATCCGGGAGCTTCCTGTATGTTGCGGCATGGAGTTGGATGATGCGATCCGGCAACCGGTTTGCTAGCGACGGCACACGTGGAATGTTCTCGCCGCCGCTCGCAACCACGACGGTGCGGGCTTGAAGTTGGCCGGCGCTTGTGCGGAGGTTCCAGCGGCCGTGAAGCCGGGCCACCCCGACGACATCGATGCCCGTGAACACCGGTGCTCTGGAAGCCAGCACCTCAAGACGCCGAACCACCTCCGGTCCGGTAAGGTACGTGTCTGGGTCCTGATCACCCAACATGGTGTTCATGAACCCTGGGTTGTTGAGGTGCAGCGAATCCCAGCGCTGGGTCCGCCAAGTTTCACCTGGCCGAGCCCGTTCCAGAACAACGTGTTCGATGCCGAAGCCCGACAGCAAGGAGCTGGCGGCCAGCCCGGCGGGACCAGCTCCAACCACCACACAATCGATGACCATGACGTGCCTGCCTTACTAGATCTTCTGAGAGCTCCAGTGTCGGCCCGGGGTACGTGGCGTGTCAGGAACTTATGTTCCACCGCATCTCCTGGACCAGCCGCGCGGGGTCCAGAATGACGATTCCAGTTCTGTCCGTGTGAACAATGCCCTCATGCCGCAGCTCCCGCAGGATCCTCACCACAACTTCCCGGGCTGTCCCCACCGCCTCCGCGAGGTCACTCTGCGATGCTTTGATGACGAGCTCCGGACCACTCTCCAGGCCAGCCGCAAAGTGTGCAGACGCCCCTTCAGAGGCCAAATCGAGTAAATGCCGGGCCATCCGCTGCCGGACGCTGGCGAAGGCGTTGTCGGGAATCTGGTAAATGAAGGTCAGGACCCGCTGGCTGAGTTCTTCGAGCAGCGCAAGCGCGACTTTCCGGTCCTCATTTACCATGTGGCGGACACGTTCCGGCGACAGACTCAACAACTTGGTTGCTGTCAGCGTCTGGAGGGAAGCAGGCAGCGAGAAATCCGAAGCAAACAGCGATACTGCGCCGAGAAGTGATCCTGTTCGACAGTAGCGGATGGTCATGGTGCGTCCGTCCGGAGCTCTGACAAAGACTCTGACCACACCAGACACGACCAGTTCCAGGTGCGGATTCGTATCACCCTCGCGGTGGGTGACAGTTCGGGCCGGGATATCCTTGCGCTGGGCACCGGCGAGCAGCTTGCCCAGACTGTTGGGAGCGACCATATGAAGGTTGGAAACCTCAATGGCTTTTAAGACGTCAGCATCCATGGCCAGACAATGCACCGATCCTTGAGTCGTATCGGCAACGTGCGATTGACGGGGTCAGATGGGCATCAGGGCAATCCTCGCGGGATCTGTCACTCCGCTCGTCTTCGACCGGGTCTGCTCAGCGTATGGTCGTCCGGAAGTGACCGCAACAAAACAGATTCGTAATTGCTCCGCTGCTGACCCGAGTCGCGAAAAGGACCCGTCCCTTAGGGTGAGAGCAACCGCCTCTTGGATCTGCTAAATGAGGCAGTTGCCCCATGCCCCTGATGCGGCCCGCTCCTAAGCTCAGGACATGGAGAAAAGGAGGCGGCCATGAACACCTACCAGCCGCAGTCAGCAGCAAAGGCAACACCGACACTTGCCGACCTTCCGGAGGACGCAGCGGAGCATTTCGCCGGCTACGCCGTCCTTGGGTTACCTTTCAGCAGCGGCCATTACCTGGCCTTCCGGGATTTCCCGATGAGCTCCGTTGGCCCCGGCTACCGCTCCGTCTGGCACCGCACGCCCGGCGGCGAGTGGACGATCTACGCCAACACCGCACCGGAGTTCAGCTGCGCACGCTACTTCGGCGCGGCCGTGCAGCATACGGTGGAGACCGACGTCGACATCCAGTGGAGCGGGCCCTTCACCGCCGTGATCACCGTCCCGGGCGTCCTTGACTGGCGCCTCCAGCTGGGCACCTCGGCGGCCACCTCGATGCTGACCGCCATGGCCGTCCGGATGCCCGAAACGCTGTGGCGCAACGAACTGGTGCTCCGCGCCATGGGAGCATTCGCCGGGCCGCTGCTGAACGCCGGCAGGATGAAAGTCTCCGGCGTGGTGCCCAACGGGCAGACATTCCAGGCCCAGCCCCGGCAGTTTTGGGTGGTCACCGATTCCCAAGCCACCATCGGGGGTGAGGACGCGGGCAAGCCCGGTCCACTCGAGGTGCAGGACCACCTGGCGGACTTCTGGCTTCCGCAGCGTGGACTGTTCGGAGCCCGGGTGGGCGTGCGGTTCCCGTCCACCGCCCACCCCAGCGAGAACGTATCCGTACGCGCCGGGAAAAAGCAGGCGGCATGACGGCGGGCTGATCCCCTACTGCCCGCGGTGATGGCTTCCTAGAATGGCAGGTGTGAAGCAGTCACCGGCTGCACCCCGCCGCAGTGAAGTCCTGGCCGCGCTGTCCCTCGCAATCGACCTGGGCCTCGGGCAGCCGATGGAGCACATGCTGCGGTCCTGCCTGCTGGCTCTGCGGATCGCCGGCTCGGCGGGAGTTGACGCCGCGGGCCAGGGCAGGCTCTACTAAGCCAACCAGGTGGCGTGGATCGGCTGCCACGCGGATTCCTTCGAACTGGCGGCGCTGTTCACGGACGATATCGCCTTCCGCGCCGACTACTACAACCGCGACCAGCACGGACTGCCCATGTATGCCGGCATGTTCAGCCATGCGGGCACGGGCCTGCCGCCACTCGCACGCGTTGCGTACTGGACGCGTTTCGCGGCAACGGGCAGCGCTGCTGTGCGCGACATGATTGCCTCGCACTGCATCTCCGCCGGGGTGCTGGCCAGCAATGTGGGGCTCGACGGCGGCGTGGCAGGACTGCTTGCCCACACCTTTGAGCGGTGGGACGGCAAGGGCCTGCCGGAGGGAGTCGCTGGGCAAGACATCCCGCTGGAGATGCGGATCATGCACCTCGCGGATACGGCGGAGGTGTTCCTGCGGCAGGAGGGCGTGGCGGGTGCGGTGGCGATGGTGCGGGCGCGCCGCGGCAGCCAGTTCGATCCGGTTCTGGCCGGGCTGTTCATCGACCAGGCTGAGGCGCTCACTGAGGGACTCCTCGACGTCGACTGCTGGCAGGCGGCCCTGGACCTGGCACCCAATGACGCTCCCTTGTCCGGGCCCCAGCTGGACGCAGTGCTTTGTGCAGTGGGTGACTTCGCCGACCTCAAATCTCCTTACACCGCCGGGCACTCCCGCGCCGTGGCTGCCCTCGCAGCTGCCGCGGGCGAGGAGCGCGGGCTGGTGGCCGACGATGTGAGTGAGCTCCGCCGTGCAGGATGGGTTCACGACCTGGGCCGGCTGGGAGTGTCCAACCAGGTGTGGGACAAGAAGGAGCCCCTTTCCAGGGCGGACCAGGAACGCATCCACATGCACCCGTACCTGGGGGAAAGGATCCTCAGCCGCGTGCCCGGGCTGAAGGGCGAGGCGGCCCTGACCGGCCTGCACCACGAGCGGCTGGACGGGTCCGGCTACCCACGCGGGATCGACGGAACGGAGTTGGGGATCAAGCAGCGGATCCTGGCGGCTGCGGACTCCTACCATTCCTCCCTGGAACCCCGTCCGCATCGGGCCGCGCTAACGCCGGCCGACGCAGCTGCCAGGCTGCGGCAGGAAGTTTCAACCGGCCGGATCAGCCGTGAGGCTGCGGACGCCGTGCTCACGGCGGCCGGCCAGCAGCCCCACCAGCGGCCTGCCGCTCCGGCCGGGCTCACACCCAGGGAAATGGAAATCCTCGGCATGCTCTGCCGCGGAATGACGCCGGCCGAGATAGCCGGCAGCCTGTTTCTCTCACGCAAGACCGTCCGCAACCATGTGGAGCACATCTACATCAAGATCGGTGCAACCAACCGGGTGGGTGCCACATTGTTCGCGGTCAGGAACGGCCTGATCGAGCAGTGAACCGCCACTGCTCCGGCGCGCGGCGGCACCCGCCGTGCTTCCGCCGTAGCACAGAAAAGGAGGCCGACGACGACACTGGGTGTCGCCGTCGGCCTCCTTGTTGCCTCCCCGGCGGGCTAGGCCGCTGCGGAACTAGGGCTTTAAGCCGCAGGGAGCGTGAGGTAGCTGCCCTCGACAGTGTTGGCGGGGACAACGAGAGCGCCGCCCGCCGTGACGTAGCTGCCACGTGTGGAGCGGGACAGGCTTCGGCTGCCGGGAACGGTGACGTAGCTGTCCCGGCCGACGGTCACGCTGCCGGCGGGAAGGGTCACGTAGCTGCCACCGCGCGGGGCGGGGGCGGAGTGGTTGGTGGGGAAGGTTTTTGCGGGTCGTTCGGCCAGCGTAGTCATGGGTTCTCCTCGGAATTTGGAATGAGGGGGATGAGGGCCATTCGGGTTGTTGTGTCGCTCAAGCAGGAAGGGCGGTGGCGAAGAAATCGCATGCCCTGCTGGCCCGGGAATGTTCACCGGTGCGGCACTCAAGGGCGGCGGTGACCTGTACTTAAATTTACGCGCTTATTACGAGCTACTCAAAATAAAGTGGGCAGACTCACCAGCCCATAGGACCGCTGCCACAGGCTGCCGCACCCTGAACAAAAAAGAGGCCGTGCATCGGATCGGACCCGGCATCCCCGCGACGGGGCCCCAGACCGCGGTCGCCCTGGTCAAGATGGCGGAGCCCCGGATTCCGACACTGGCGCGCCACGCTGCGCTGGCCGCGGGAGGTCGCCGCGGCACCGGTCCCGCTCGACCTCACGCACGCCGAGTTCGTGAAGATTGTGGTGGCCGTGAACCACGGATTCCTGATTCTTTGGCTAAAAGACGAAGGCTCCGTCCCTTGGGACGGAGCCTTCGCCGTCTAAATCATTCCCGACGCCTCACGGAGCATCAGTCCAGCGCCCAGGCCTGATCCGCCCCACCCCCGTCAGCCTTCCTCCGGCGCCGCAGCACCACGATCAGGAAAGCGGCGCTGACCAGGAGCAATCCGCCCGCTCCGGCAGCCACCACGGGAAGGGCCACGTCGAAGGAAGCCTGCGCAACGACCGACTCATCGGGTGCACCGGCGTCAGGCATTGCTGCCGTCTCTCCCCCACCCGGGGCGGGCGCCGCAGCGGACGCAACAGGTCCGCCGTCGAGCACTGTCAGCGATTTGCTGTGCCTGTTCACCACCACCACGGACCCGTCCGCCCGTTCGGCAAGGCGCCCGGGATCGTCGCCCACCGCGGTGGTCTCCGGAGCAGCCGCGCCGGGGCGGATCACCGAGACCGAGTCGCCCAGGCCGTTGGTCACGTACACCGTCCCGTCGGCAGCGGCCAGCACCTCCTGCGGCGCCTCACCCACGGGAATCCGCCGTGCCACCGTGGTGCCGCCGGGCTCGATCACCGCAACGTCGTTGGTCTTGATGTTGGCCACGTAGACAGTACCGTCCGGAGCCACGGCAATCCCGTGCGGATGGCCCTGCAATCCCACGTCGATGGTGCGCGACGGCGAGGGCGCACCGGCCGGAATCACGCTAACGGTGCCGGCGAGCTCGTTGGCGGAGTAGGCCGTCCCGTCCTTGCCCACGGCAAGCCGCACCGGATATGGGCCGGCCTGGATAATCCTTTGCACCCAGGCGTCGCCCTGCTTCACCACGGACACCGAGTTTTCGTCCGGATTGACCACGTAGAGCGAACCCTCCGGCCCCACCGTCAGCCAGTGCGTTCCCGGGGCCACCTTTAGGACCAGGGAGACTTCGTCCGCGCCCGGGGCCACGATCCCTATCCCGGACTGCGCGCCGTCGTATTGTGCAACGTAAAGGGTCCCGTTCGGCGTCACGGCGACTGACGTGGGAGAGTTCCCGGTCCTAATGGTGCGGGACGGCATGGTCTCCCCCGGCTTGTAGGCGCTCACACCGCCGTCGTACCGGTAATCGCTGACATACAGGGTTCCATCCGGTCCGGACGCAAGGCCCACCGGGTCGCCGGAGACGGCAATCGTCCGGGTATCACCGGCGGAGGCAGGGACAGCAGCGACGGCGGCGGCCACCACCAGGGCGGCACCGGCCAGCAGCGTCCGGCGGGCGGCAAGCAGCAGCGAGGCGTGCAGGCGTGACGGGCTGGATGTCATGTAATTTCCCCCAAAATGGCGCCGATCCCCCTCGGCAATGCTCCGATCCTACCTGCGCTCCCGGCCAGACGTTGCAGTTCAGCGCGCAGTGACATTCGACCCTGTGTTCACAGTGCATGAGTGGGCGATTCTTCTAAAGAAGGAAAGTTTCTGCATATGAGAAAGTCCCCCGCACGGGAGCCTGGAGGCCGATTACATGGAGCAGTTGATCCCTTGGGCGATATTCTGCACCGCGGTCCTGGTATTTTGCCTCATCAAGCCGCCCGCGGCCCGGGTCTTCGTCGGGGTCTTCTTCATCCTCATGGCAATAGGCGTCAACGTCGTCCTGGGCTTCGCCGCCCCCGACCAGTTCGTAAAGCTCGGCACGGACAACGCCTTGATCCCCTTCTACGCCTGGGTGTTCCAGACTTTCGTCGCCCCCGCACCGCAAATCGTGGGGCTCCTGGCGGCAGCCGGCGAGACGGCCATCGGGCTGCTGATCCTCAGCGGAGGCAGGCGGGCCAGGCTGGGCCTGGTCGGTGCCATTATCTTCCTGATCGTCATCACCCCGCTGGGAGTCTGGACGTTGCCCAATCCGATCTTTGCCGCTGGCCTTGTGCGGCTGCTTCGGGAGGAATACCCACGAAATCTGTTGCGATTGCGCCCTACACAGCACCTACCTGTTACCCCGAGTGGACACGCGTAGCGGAATCAGCCGCTGCCGCATGGAAGAGGCATCCCTCATGAACTCCGCGAACCCATCGAAGGGCGCGACGAAGTTTCCGGACTCGTCATCACCACCCGGTCAAAGGGCGCATAGTTAGATAATGACGGGTCCTTACACCCGGGGCGACTCCTACAGCAGCGAGGCCTCCCGGAAACACATCAGGCAGTCGCTGGAGAACTACGGCGCAACAGAGATCATCTTCAGCCAGCGGGGCAGCCTGGGCGCCGTCGGATTCAAGGGTGACGGCAGGCAGTTCCGGGTTGTCATGCAGTTACTGCAGTCCGAGGGAGCCCTGGCGATCCGCGGAGACATTGCCGACAGCGCGCTCCGGGACGCGAGCGCAAAGGTACTGGAACGTGTGAACCGCAAATCCTGGCACGCACTGGCTCTGGCCATCGACGCCAAGCTCGGAGCAGCGACGGCGGGCATAGCCACCCTTGAATCGGAGTTCCTGGCCCATGTGGTTCTTCCCGGCAACCACACGGTGCTGGACCAAATCGAACCCGTCATTGCGTCTTCCTACCGGTCCGGCCAGCGTCCGTCCTTCGGCCTGTCCGCCCTCCCGCCCATAGCCAGCGGCCCGCCGTCGTAATTTACGACGGCGGGCCGCTCACCAAAGTGCCTGGCTCCCCTACTTCCCAGGTGCGCGGTACGCGGGCGTCTTCCGGGCGGCTTCATCGATGTCCTCCACACTCATGAGCGGCTTCAGGCGGACATTGACGTTCCCCGTCGAGTTGATCAGCAGCGACAGTGCTGCGGCGCTGGCATCATCGGGCACCTCGAAAACGCCCAAGACGTCGTAGTACCCAAAGGCGTAGTAAAAGCTTTCCAGCGTCCCGCCAACGGATTTCAGGGCCTCCGTCAGGGCATCGCGCCGCTTGGTGCCGCCTTCCTGCATGAGCCCCTTGATTCCGTCGCCCACATACGTTGCTTCAAACATGTACTTCGGCATGGTCTTTTCCTTCCTGCAACGGGGCGGGTGGCCCCGACACCGCTGAAAGTATTCCGGCGGCTGCAGGCAGTCAATAAGCCCGGCTACCCAATGTTCTCCCCCGTTGTAGTGGGCCCAAAGTAGGGCATTTCTCCCCTGTCTGCCGGCCGCCGCCGGGGCTAGCCTGACCCGCATCAGCGTCCACCGCCGTCGAGGAGTTGCCATGCCCGGGTTTGTGCAGATCATCGAATTCACCTCCTCCCGTATCAAGGAGATCGAAGAATTGGGCCGCCCCTCCAGAACCGGGGGAAGCACGGCGCCCAAGTTCCGCCGCATCGTTGCCACCGCGGACAGGGACCACCCGGGCCACTACTTCACCATCGCCGAGTTCGATTCCTACGACTCCGCCATGGAGAATTCCGGCCGGCCGGAAACCTCCGACTTCGCTGCCAGGATGGCCGCACTCTGCGACGGGCCGGTAATCTTCCACAACCTCGACGTGATGTGGGAGGACCGCGGAGACGGGGCGGGCAACGGCTAGGGGCATGGCTTTCACAACTCCCACCCAGGAACGGGGCGGGGCCGGGACAGACCTCGTTGCCGGTCTCCGCTCCCTGGCCGGGGCTTCACTGGCTGCGGTGGGCGGCAAGGCCTTCAACCTGGGCCGGCTGGCGGCAGCCGGTTTTCCGGTTCCGTCCGGTTTCTGCCTGCCCACCGCTGCGTACCGAATGGCCGCGCCCAAGGAACTGGACGGCATCGCCGCCCGCCTTGAGGGCGCAGGACAACCTGGCCAGGCAGACAGGCATGACCAGGCGGGGAGGGCCGGCCAGGCGGAAACGCACGACGGCGGCCGCGGACTTCCGGACGAAGACCGGAACCAGCTCGCACGGTCAGCCCGCGAGGCGATGGCGGCAGCGCCGGTACCTCACGAGGTTGAAGCCGCGCTCCGCGAGGCGTATGCCGCAATGGGCGGCGGGCCGGTGGCGGTGCGTTCATCAGCCACTGCCGAGGACCTGACCTTTGCCAGCTTCGCCGGGCAGCAGGACTCGTTCATGGACGTGGTGGGAGCCGACGCCGTCGTCCAGGCGTCATCTCGCACGGCGCGGTGGTGGCCCGGGAGTACGGCATCCCGGCCGTGGTGGGGGTCGCGGACGCCACCACCCGGCTGCGCGACGGGCAGGTGGTCGCCGTGGATGGGGCCGCGGGAACCGTCACGTGGTGACGCCAGCCCTTCCCTGCCGGTGACAGCCCGTGGAAGGTCGGGCGGATTAGGACTTAAGCCCTGTTTGGCGCGGCCGGTCCGGTCCTAGAATTAAAGCGCCTGCAGGTAACCATCAGATGACGCCGGGTTGTTCAGGACATGAGAATGTCCGAGCCTTCTCTTAGCGAGATCGCGAAGGTACCTGCAGGTTTTTATGTCTCCAGGCATGACCGCCCACGGAGCGGCCCGGAAGTGGACCACTGGAGCCCTTCACGAAAGCCGCGGGCACTGGTAAATGTGGCCCTTGCGGCATCGGAAAAGCAGGCGTAACACTGTTAATACGTTCTTCGAAAGAAGGACGGGAACGAACAACAAGGGAACCCTGGAACACACAGTGGAACTGGTCCACGGTGGTCTGCCGGTGACGAGGCAGGAAGCACCAGGATTTCCGCAAGTTCGGGAGATGATGTTCGTCATAACGGAATCAAACAGTCGAAGCCCCTTCAGCACTGCTGGTGGGGCTTCCCCTATTCCTGCCCCCTCGCTGTCGCGCGATGGGGCCAAAGGCCGTTCGGCCCTAGCGATCCCTGAGGGCCGGGGTGACGCTGGAACAGTCAGGCGTCGGGCTTTCGCCCGCGTGACCGGCGCTGACCCGCTTGCTTGAGCGCGGGCTCGAAGGACACTCGAATCATGTCAGTTGCAGGAGGGCGGCTCCCCGGACGCAGGCGGGCTGTGCCATTCGAAGGCCACCGAAGTGACGTCCTGCGCACCAGCCTCCTCGCCGGCGGGCCGCTCTCGTCGCTGCTCTACGTGGTGTTCACCGACGGCATCGCGGCGTCCCAGTGGGCCGGCTACCGCCGCACCGAACAGATGGTGAGCGAACTGTTCGCCGTCGGCTCCCCTGGTTACAGCGTCACTGCCCCATTCACCTGGCTCTACACGGTCCTGTTCACGGCCTTCGGGAGCGGCGCCTGGATCTCCGTCCGCGGCAACCGCGCACTGCGGATCGGCGCCGGGCTGCTCACCGCGTACGGGCTGTGGAACATTCTGGGTGCAATCTTCCCGCTGCGGCTCGGCGACGAGTCCTCCATTCCCCCGCACATCATTGTCACCAACATCCAGCTCGCCCTCATGGTCGCGGCCATGTGCTTCGTCGCCGCAGGTTTCCACGGCTGGATGCGGATCTACTCCATCGTCTCGTTGGTGGCCGCCGCGGCCGCCGGCATCATCGCGTTCATGGCAGCCCCGGGACCCAACATGGTGCTGGGGATCAGCGAACGGATCAGCATCGGGGCGTTCCTGCTGTGGGCTGCCGTCCTGGCGGTGGTGCTGTGGAAGCAGCCACGGCCAGTGCAGGCCGCAGACACCGGGGCCGAGAAGTCCTGACCGGCCAAACATCGCCTGTTTTTAGGCTGCGGAAAGCAGGCAAAAATCATTTCCCTCATTGGACAAAAAACTCTCAATTTCCCACTATCCTCGTTAATTCAGACTCGTCGAGGGGGAGGACATTCTGGTGTGTGACAACGCATTCAGGGAAAACAGTGGCTGCGGCAGCCTGGTGAAGCCATAGGACCACCAATGATCGAGCTGACAGTGGAATTGGCACAAAAGCTGAACCGGGCTGCCCAAATCCTCGGCGGGCTGAGCCGGGTGGCATCCAGGGACTGCACCTGGATCCGGAGCAGCTCCGATCTGCATGCAGAAATACTCAGGCTGCAGAGTGATTTAAGGGAGGCCGCCGCGAAGGTGACCGGCAGCAGCGATGTAAGCCTCCACTTGTCCCAGGCCCGCGCTGTGGGAACGGAACTGGGCACGCTGTTCCAGCCGGAAGATACCCAGGATCCGGCCATCGGACCATTCAGCGATCAGTAATACGTTGGCGGCAGCAGAATCATGGCGAGAACAAGGAATCCCAGAATCATTGCGACGATATTCGTGACGGACCGTTCGGCGTAGTGAAGCAGCCCGATCAGGCCCAGTACCATCGCCACAGCCGCTGTGGCTCCCCATGCGTGGCCGTAGGGAAGCACGAAGTCAGCAATCCCACGCCCGGGCTCATAGGCCATACCGATTGCTGTGGCGGCCAGGAGTTCGACGAGAAGGAGACCGCCGAACAGAACAGCCCAGCGTCCTATCCCTGTGTGCGGTTTGATCGCAGTTGCCATGTCAGTTCCTAGTGTCCTTCGAAGACGAATTCGGCGAGGAGCCAATAGAACGCCCCGGTTGTCATCAGTGCGGTCACCGTGAGGACCAGGACCGAGCGCTCGCGGTAGTACAGGACCGCAACCAGGCCCGAGGCGGCGGCCGGAGCCCACAGGACAAGGGTCAAGTCCGTCACCGTTCGGACCAGCACCGGGTCCGCGGCAACCGGCAGGAACAACGAAAGACCCAGCGAAGCAAAGGCAGCCACTGACAGGCAAAGCAACCAGATGCCCGACGCCGTCGTCGGCATGACCTTCATCCGCTGCTCAAGGACCTGCGAGACGGCCAACGAACCTGCCAAGGCGGACGCGACCGCCGTGGCCCCGCCGAGGAGAAACAGGGTGAAATTCTCCACAGCCGGTCCTGTCGCCGTCACCAGGACGGCAGTGAAAGCCAGCGCAAAAGCAACGCGCCCCAAGCCTGTGGCAAGCGCGTCCTCCAGCAGCTGTTTCCTGGAACGTATAGCAGCCAACGACCCGAGGACTATGGCGGCAGTGAGACTGACCGAGGCAATCGGTCCGGTCACTTTGTCAAGATCGGCGAATCGCCCGTCTGCCTCGGACCGGAAGAGCGGGGTTAGGTCAAGTAGGAGCCAAAACAGAACGAGGGACGCAACGGCCCAGCGCGCCAACGATGACCGGGGGAAAAATCGCCCTGTCCTTGGAGGCGCAGGAATTTGCACTGACGAAGTCATGGGAGGAGTATGTCCGATTCGTCCCACTCGGTACAGGGGGAAAAGTACTCGACTTTACTAAAGGATCACCCGGCCGGACTGGCCGGTACTCACGGCACCTCCTGCGAATTCAGGAAATGGCATCCCCGCCGTAGCCCTGCATTCCGCTCAGTGCCAGAATATTGCACATCCCGTTCACCCCGGATGCTGGATAGCCGGCAGCAGGGAGGCGAAGCCATGACGTTCATCAAAGGCCTGGGCGACGTGCAGCGGAGCGACATCGCCGCCGCAGGCGGCAAGGCGGTGGGCCTGGGTGGCCTCATCCAGGCCGGGCTTCCCGTCCCGCCAGGGTTCGTCCTCACCACCGACGCCTACTCGGCGTTCGTCAGCGATAACAACCTGGGGCAGGCCATCCAGGAACTGGCGGCCCTCCCGTCCGATGCAGCGCCGGAGGACTATGAGCACGCCTCCGCGCTGATCCGGACCCTGTTCACGAAAGGCGTCATGCCCTCGGCCATCGAAGCCGAACTGAAGGACGCCTACCAGCTCCTCGGCGGTGGTGACACACCTGTGTCCGTCCGCTCCTCCGCCACCGCCGAGGACCTCGCCTCCGCCAGCTTCGCCGGCCAGCAGGAAACCTACCTGAACGTCCGGGGTCTCGAAGCGCTGAGCACAGCCGCCATCAACTGCTGGGCGTCGCTCTGGACGGCGCGCGCCATGTCCTACCGTGCCCGCGAAGGCGTGCTGCCGGACCAGGTGCGTCTCGCCGTCGTCGTCCAGCAAATGGTGGAGGCCGAGGCAGCCGGGGTGATGTTCACCGCCAATCCCTCGAACGGCCGGCGCGAGCAGACGGTCATCAGCGCCGCGTGGGGCCTGGGCGAGGCCGTGGTCAGCGGGGCCGTCACCACCGATGACCTGACCGTGGACACTACCACCGGCACAGTCCTCTCCCGGCAGACGGCAGACAAGGAACTCATGACCGTCCCCACCGCAGACGGAACGTCCGAGCAAAAGGTGGCGGAAGCCCGCCGTCGTGCCCCTGTCCTGGACGATGCCGCGGCGGCCGAGCTTGCCGGCTACGGGAAAAGGATCACTGACCACTTTGGCGCGCCGCAGGACATCGAATGGGCGCGGGCCGACGGCCAGTTCTTCCTGCTCCAGTCGCGGCCCATCAGCGCGCTGCCCGAACCCGCCGCGGACGTCCCCACGGAATGGCCCGTCCCCTACCCGAAGGGCCTCTACTTCCGGGCGAGCATCGTGGAGCAGATGCCGGAACCGCTCTCCCCGCTCTTCGCCGACCTCATCGACGGCTCGGTGTCCCGCTCCATCTCGGCCCTGATGAACGACGCGCTGGGCCAGCACTCCCTGCGCGAGGGCGACGTCCGCTTCCCCACCGTCAACGGCTACGCCTATTACTACTACCGCACCTGGCCCATGCTGCGGATGACGGCCCGCACCGTCCCTGCGATGCGCGCGCTGTTCGGCGGAGACGCGCACATGGGCATCAGCGGCTGGCGCGACTATTCACATCCGCGCTACGAACTGATCATCAAGGACTGGTCCGCGAAACCGCCGGCCGGGCTTCCCGGCGCGCAGCTGCTGGCTGGCGTACAGGCACTCCTGGATGCCGGCACCGTGTACTACACGGCCGTCCAGTCCGTCATTCCGATGGCCGACATGAGCGAACTCGCCTTCCGGGGCTTCTACAGGACGGTCCGGCGCGACGGCGATCCGCCGGCCCAGGAGTTCCTGCTCGGCTTCGACAGCGAGCCAATCCGGGCGGAAAAGTCGCTGTACGACCTTGCGGGGTGGGCGCGGAACGATCCTGCGCTGGTGAAGGCTCTGCTGGAAAGTACGACGGCGGAACTCGCCGAGTGCCTGCGCACCGGTTCGGCACCGGCCGGCGTGGACGGTGCCATCTGGCAGGAATGGCGGTTCACCTTCCAGGAACATCTGGCCCTGTACGGGCACGCGGTCTACAACCTGGATTTCGCCAGCCCGGTGCCGGCGGACGACCCCACGGCGCAGCTGGAAACGGTGAAGTTCTACCTCCGCGGGCAGGGCACCGACCCGCATGAGCGGCAGCGGCTGCTGACCGAGCGCCGGGAGGCACTGACCCGGGAGGTGGCCGGCAGGCTGGGGCCGCGGCGGCGCGCGGCGTTCTTCCGTCTGCTGAAGTGGGCGCAGGAGACGGCGCCGGCCCGCGAGGACGCGCTGGCCGACGTCGGCCTGGCCTGGCCGCTGCTGCGGCGGATGCTGCTGGAGCTGGGCCGCCGGCTGGTGGCCTCCGGTGTGATCGCTGCCGCGGACGACGTGTTCTGGCTGCGGTTCCCGGAGCTGCAGAGCGCGGTGGAGTTCGGGCTGGCAGAGGCGGAGGCCGGCGTGGCCCTTGCCGGAGCATCCCGTCCCGTCCGTGCCGCCGCCGTCGAGGAACGCCGGATGCTGTGGCGGGGCCAGGCGAAGGCTTCCGCCCCGCAGATGCTCCCGCAGAAGGCGTGGATGGAGAAGGCATTCGGCTCGATGATGCCCGGAGGCCCCCAGCAGCAGGCCGGCGACGCGATCAAGGGGACCGGCGCGAGTTCCGGCAGGGTGACGGCGCCCGCCCGGGTCCTGAGGGGTCCGGAGGACTTCGGCCGGATGCGGCCCGGCGAGGTGCTGGTGGCCCGCATGACCACTCCCGCGTGGACACCGTTGTTCGCCATGGCCTCCGGCGTGGTGACCGATGTGGGCGGTCCGCTGAGCCACAGTTCCATCGTGGCCCGCGAGTACGGCATCCCCGCCGTCCTGGGAACGGGCGTGGCCACGCAGCGGCTGGCCGACGGCCCCAAGGTGACCGTCGACGGCGACGCGGGGACGGTCACCGTTGTCAAAAGCTGACGGCACAACCTCCCGCTGAATCCTGCGCCAGTGGGTTTAGTCCCAACCGGCAGCTCGCCGAACAGCCACCGCAAGCTCAACAGGTGGAACGTCTGACGAATCCAGTACCAGGTCATCAATGTCTGCAGCCTCAAGAACGTCCGAAAGAGTGCCTAGCCGATCCAGATGCCACACCAGTCCTTCAGGATCCTCCCGATGGCGGAAGTGCAGACGTGACTGAAGGACATCGGAACGAGCTACGAGACGGCAGACAAACAATCCATCAGAACCCAGCGCATCGATGTAGCGAGGTAATTCGGCTTTTTCCTCTATGACTCCTGCGATGATGAACCGTTTTGCGCCCGCAGCCCGGTAGTTTCGCGCGAGGCTTTTGAGATTGAGCAGCTCGAGTTCGTGGTTGAACCGATCCGAACTTGGCGCCGGCCTTAGCTTTCTAATTGAGTCGAGATCGATGACGGCGTGGCTACCGCGTTCAGCCGCGCTGAGCGCATCTGCCAGGGTCGACTTTCCGACGCCGACTGTTCCATTCACGAAGATCGAATCCATAGACCCGATCCTCTCAGGAAGCACAGTGGACTCGTTTGGCCAGGGTTCTTTGGAGGATCTGCAGTCCGGCGTTCAAGAGCCCGCTTGGCCATGGGCTTACGAGGGTGGAGGCCCTTCCGGCGACACCACGAGGCGCTGTTTGTAGGATCAACTGATGGTGACTGCGGTGCAGGTTGAAGCGTGGTGCCTGCGTGCATTGGGATCTGGCACGCTCGCAGAGGTGGACTCCGAGGCCGGCGGCCAGATGTCGCAACTGTTCCGTTTCGATTCCGATGAGCGAGGCCCCTGCGCGGTCAAGGTCCGGCCGGAAGGGTGGGAAAGAGTCAGCAGATGCCTTCAACTGCAGGCGATCGCCGCCGATGCGGGGTTTCCTTGTGCCCGTCCCATGACGGACGCGGCCCGGCTCGGCCCCGGGATGGTCGTTAGCGCAGAGTCTTGGCGCTCCGGCGGTGAGATGCACGTGGATGGAGACGTCCGGTTCGCTGATCGCTCGGCATCCCTCTTGGCCGACCTTGCAGCGATCCTCGAAGTGGAGTCCCCGAGGGGCCTGGGCGCGCCGCCGCCATGGATGTACTGGAATCCCCCGACACGCAGCTTGTGGCCGCCAAACCCGATCGCGGACGCGATGGACCAGGACCGGGTACCTGCGCACGTGAACGCGATTGCCCGTGCTGCGTCCAAGCGACTCGCCGCAACGTCTCTTCCTTTGGTCGTCGGCCACGGAGACTGGGAGAGCCAGAATCTTCGATGGAAGGATGCCAGCCCCTGGGCCGTACACGACTGGGACAGCCTCGTGGCACTACCGGCTGCAGCTATCGTCGGAGCAGCATCAGGGGCATTCACAAGCACCGCCGTCCCGACGCTTGCGTCCCTGGAAGCATCGGAGGAATTCATCGATTGCTATGAACGCACGAGAGGCAAAGTATTCACCTCAGAGGAGCGCGAAATCGCCTGGGCTGCCAGCCTGTGGCCGGCGCTGCACAATGCCAGAGGTGAAAGCCTCTTTCAATCGCCACCCACTGCACTGGAGGCACTCACCAGCCAAGCACCTGAAAGGCTTCGCCGCGCTGGTATCCGCTGAATGATCTTGAGCGGGGCCGCTAAAGGTCTTGTCGGGCACTGTGACAAGGGGCTGCCACCCTAGGACCAAATGGTTACAGCTCGAATCCGCTTCGCGACGCCAAATGATTACGCTGCCCTCGAGACAATCGAAATTACTGCCGCTCGGCTTCTCCTTGATTGGCTGCTTCCTAATCAGTGGCCGCCGGCGCAATCTCGCCCTTTGAGAGCATGAAGTCCGGATAGGTCCTCGTCGCCGAAGCCAGCGACGCAGGTCCTGTCGTGGGTTGCTTACAGCTTCCACTTGGCCTTTGACTGCGGTGGGCCGCAAGGGCCTTCCACCGGTGGGGGATCCCAGGGGATTGGGTCCAAGACTTTTTCGGCCACTATCATCTGGGAGGCTTCGTCGTACACGGACAAGCGCACGGCGCGGACTCCAACCCACAGGGATACGGCGCTGTCCTCTGCGACGCTATAGCGGTGTCCGGCACGGTAACCTGTGCAGGCCTCTTGGTCAGTCCGGTCTAGGCAAGTCACTTCAAACTCAAGTTTGCCGGTGACCGGAAGGGCTGAGAAGTCTAATTCCAGGGTGCTGAAGCGCATTGCGGAATCGCAGGATGCGGCCCCACAGCCGCTCACTAACGAGCCGACCAGTATCAAAGCACTAAGTGCATGACTTATCCCCCGTGTCATGCTTCACGATAACCGAACCAGCCCTGCTCGGCCTCCTCCGGCCAGTTTCAATGATTGTCCAGGTTGGCTGAGCGATCCGCTGTTCTTCCTTTTGGGATATCGCCCTAGTGTTATCGCTCTGGTCCTCGCGCGGATGCCCGGGCCCCCGACTTTGCGGGCAGAATATTTGGGTGAATAAGAACCGGCTTGAAGCTTTCAGCGACGGCGTTTTGGCCATCATCATCACCATCATGGTGCTCGAACTGCACACCCCGGAGGAACCAACATGGGCCGGGGTCGCCGCCATCCTGCCGACGCTGTTCACCTACCTCCTGAGCTTCGTGTATGTGGGGATCTACTGGAACAACCACCACCACATGATCCACCTCGCCAGCCGGGTGAACGGCGCCATCCTCTGGGCCAATTTGCACCTGCTGTTCTGGCTGTCACTGTTCCCGTTCACCACGCGGTGGATGGATGAGTCCGGCTTCCTGCAGATCCCCGTGCTGCTGTACGGGATCAACCTGCTGTGCGCCGCGATCGCCTACTTCATCCTGGAACGGCGGCTCATTGCCGTGCAGGGTAGGGACGGCGCCCTCGCGCGGGCGGTCGGGAAGGACTGGAAGGGCAAGGCCTCGCCGCTGATCTACCTCACCGGCATCGCCCTCACCTTCGTTCAGCCGTTGCTGGGCGTCGCCGCCTTCACCGTCGTCGCGCTCATCTGGCTGGTGCCGGACCGGCGGGTGGAACAGTTCGTCGTCAAGGCGCACGAGGACACCGCCGGCCAGGGCCACAGCAACTGAAGGTCATAGGCAACAGGCCGGCGCGAGAGGGCTGCAGCGCCCCGACGAAGGCGAGGCGCCGACGGGTTTTCAGGCCGCGGCGTTGCGGGTGAAGCAGTTGTGCACGTCGCAGAAGGTCATCTTCGGTGGTGCGGCGAATCCCAGTTCCATGCTCAGCGGCCCCATCGTGTCGCGGGCGAAGGCATCGAACTGCTCGCGGCTTTCCCAGACATCCGTGACCTGCAAGCCGTTATCGGTTGCTGTGGCCCAGTGGGAAATTGATCCCTCCGGACCAGGCCCTCCCGGGGTCAGCCCCATTCTCCTGTTGATCTCGTCATATTGTTCGAGCGTTGAACCATCGAACTCCATGATGATTGCTACCGCCATGATCGCTCCCCTTTTTTTCATCGTTGTCCGATTCCCGCGAAAAATGATTTGGCCGGCCTGCGGGCAGTCAAGACCAGAAATCAGACACGAGGGTTGTTTCCTCCTGCATTTCGGTGCCCTCCGTGACTTTGCCGTCGGCGATGCTGAACACGATAACCTGCCGCATATCCATGGTCTTGCCGTCTCGCTCCGCGTGTGAGAACTGGACGCCAACCGTATATCTGTCCCCCGCCGCCACGTCCTCCACCGTGACCCTCATCGAACCGTTGGACCGCGCATAAAGTTCGCCGAAGTAGGCCAGGATCGCGTCCCGGCCCTTCTTATCGCCGGACAACGGACCTGTGCCGCCGACATGCCAGACGGCGTCTTCAACGAACAGGTCCCGGAGCGTATCCATGTCGCCTGCGCTGAACGCTTCGTAGCCCCGCCGCACCAGTGCGGCGTTTTCTGGTGCTCCCATTTCGGGCACCTCCATCCTCCTCGCCGGATCCTTGCGAGGACAGATTAGGCCCGGGCTGGGGACCGGTCGAGGGGAACAGCACCCCACATTGCCCCCCTCTTTTCTGCGGCGCTTTACCTAGCAACCGGGGCGGGGTTGCTGGAAATGAAAGCGCGCGCTCATAGGGGACTTTCCGCCCTTTTCCGGGCCCACACCGCACAGGTATCTTGACGCGATGAGTGACCGCGAGGACTTTCTTCAGTGGGTCAGGACGACGCTGCACGACGCGGAAGTCGCCCTGCACAACGGAGACGCGAATCCGCGCCGTGCCCTCTGGTCCCACACCGAGCCCGTCAGCATCCTCGGGGCACTGCGCAACGCCTACGGGCTGGACGAAGTGGAGCAAAGCTTCAGGTTCCTGGAGAACAGCTTCTCCAACTGCTCGTCGTGGGAGCTGGAGCTTCAGGCGTGCGACGTTTCCGGGAACATGGCCTATACCGCAGGCATCGAGCGCATCTCCTTCCACAGGGACGGCAAGCCCACCAACCTCACGCTCCGGGCCACTCAGGTCTACCGGCGCGAGGATGGCCAGTGGAAGGTGGCCCACCGGCACGCCGATGTAGTGCCCCAGCAATAGCCAAGCGCTGCACATTCCCGCTCTGCCTGAGCAGCGCGGCTGCATCTCTGGGCTACTCTCCCATGCCTGGATGCACCGGCACGAAGTCCACCCTGTTGCCGGAGTTGGTCCGCTTTGCCGGAGCCCGGTTGAACCCTTTCGCGTCGAGCCCGTTCTTGGCCCGGAACTCGGCGAGCGCAGCGTCGTAGGCGTTGTTGAGGGTCTGGCCCGAGAACTCGCCGGTGGTGCCGTCATTGAAGGCAATCCTGATTCGGACGCTGGCCGGGTAGTGCCGGTTCATGCGGACAAAGCCGTCGGCGTCCTGCTGGAGAGTTATCCAGGGAGTCCTGCTTTCGTTGGTGGGAGGAGCAGACTCCAGTGTGGCGCAGACTCCAGTGTGGCGCACGAACCCGGCACGGCGGCACCCGTCCGGGTACCGCCGTCGAAATTCTTGGTTAGCAGTGAACGGGGCTGTAGAACGCAGCACCCCAGCTGGATTTGTCCGTTGAGTTCGGCCCAAAGCTCGCGTCCAGGGTGATGCACTGGCCGCCGACCGGTTGCGTATCCGTGTAGACCGGTCCCGCATAGTAGGAGTAATAGTCGTGCGAGATGTCGTCGGGGCCGTAGGACGGGTACCGTCCGATCATGTTCTGGCGGTACATCCGGACACCGTAGGTGGGGCCGTAGGCGTAAGCGACAGAACAGTTTTTCCGCGCCGTAGAGTTCCAGTACACATCGATGGAGCCGGTTTTGGTTCCGGGCTTTCCGTAGCGGTAGTCCTTGCTGTAGCTGGGCACGGTGATGGGGTGGGAGCCGATGTACGTGTATCCGGTGCCGCACGGGCCTGCGGCATCGGCGGGAAGCGCTGCGACCAGGGACGCCCCTGTCGTCACCCCAACGGCGACAAGCAGCGACAAGCCCTTGAGCTTCGGTTTACCCTTCGTGAATTTCATGATTCTCCAACGTGGTGAGTGGCTGGTTGCAGCTGAATGCTGCAGCGCAGGCTCATATAAGCACAACGAATAGACACAAAAAGACAGGGAACAGGATGGGGAGTCCTCCCCTGCCGGCGGCTACGTCCCGTTAACCTCCCCTCCAACTCGCCGCACCCATTGCGCAACCTGCCCTCCCTAGCGTGGACTGGTCACTCGCCGGCCACCCGCCGGCCCCGCCACCCCAGGAGGAACCACCATGCGCCACGTCCTGACCGCCGCGGCAGCCGCCGCCCTCATCGCTTCCATGGGGGGCCCCGCCGTCGCCGCCGAAGGCAACCCGGCCGGCACGCCGTCGTCGAACGCTGCCGGAACCGCCACCTCGGCGATCAAAACCAACGAGCGCAACGGCTCCTTCGATCTGCAGAGCCACCGTGGCGGCCGCGGCCAGTGGACCGAGGAGTCCCTGGCCGCGTTCGGGAATTCCCTTGCCCTGGGCGTGACGACGCTGGAGCTGGACACGCACCTGACCCAGGACGGCAAGGTGGTGGTCTGGCACGACGACACCATCCAGGCCAACAAGTGCGTTGACACCGCCCCTGCCAGCGCGGGTGATCCCGAGTTCCCCTATGTGGGCCGCCGCGTGGCCGACCTGTCCCTGGCCCAGCTGAAGACGCTGGACTGTGGCTACAAGCAGCTGCCCGGGTTCCCGGAGCAGGACGTGATAGAGGGCAACCGGATCGCCGAGCTCAAGGACGTCTACCAGCTGGGCCGCGACCGCAAGGCCGACAAGGTCCGGTTCAACGTCGAAACCAAGGTCAACGACACCGAGATTGGCGGCGCCGGCATGGAGTCGCTCACCCGCGCCGTGGTGGCGGAGATCGAAGCATCCGGCATGGCGGACCGCACCACCCTGCAGTCCTTCGACTGGTCCTCGCTGAACCTCACCAAGCAGATCGCGCCGGAGCTGACGCTCGTTGCGCTGTCCAGCGGCGACGCCTGGATGGGCGTGGGCAAGCCGGGTGCCAGCCCCAACCTGGGCGGCATCGACATCGACGACTACGACGGTTCCCTTCCCAAGGCGGCCGCCGCCCAGGGGTACGACGTCGTCTCCCCCACGTTCAGTTCAGTCACCCCCACGATGATCGCCGAAGCCCACGAACTGGGCCTGGCCGTCATCCCCTGGACCGTGAACACCACCGCGGACATGACCCGGCTGATGGACATGGGCGTGGACGGCATCATCACCGACTACCCCACCCGCCTGCGCACCCTCATGGAGGAACGCGGCCTGAAGCTGCCGAAGGCGTACCAGGGCTGACACCCTTCAACCTTTAAGGCACACAGCCGACGGCGGCACCCAGGCCTTGGGTTCTAGTGGTCGTTGCAACACCCCTTAGTTTTGGGAGTTGCAACGACCATGTCGTCTTTAAGCGAGGGCAGGACCCCTCGACGGAGCTATACCTCCGGGGAAAGGGAAGGGTTCT
>NZ_JBHDJA010000033.1:0-34355 GCF_041877125.1 Arthrobacter sp. E44 | reverse complement strand
GCATCCGGATGGGTGAAAAGCTTGAAACGGGCATGCTCGGCCTGAACGCCGGTGTCATCTCCAACGCGGCCGCACCCTTCGGCGGCGTCAAGCAGTCGGGCCTGGGACGTGAAGGCGGCCTGGAAGGCATCGAGGAATACCTCTACACCCAGTACATCGGCATCGCCGACCCCTACGCCGGCTAGCACCCGGCCCGCTCGCAACCGCAGGCAAACCGCAAAGTGCCGCCCGGAGTTTTCCCGGGCGGCACTTTCGTGTCACCGTCCGCCTGCCCCGCGGCCGCCGTCGTGCCTGTCCAGGTTCGCCGGCCCTCCCGTGGCCACGGGCCGGACCGAAGCGCCGGTGGCGGCAGAAGTGCCGCGCCCGGACCGGAAACGCCCCGCCGCGTGCCCGGCAGCGCGCAGGGCCCTGCCGGCCGCGCGGAACGGCCAACGGAGCAGCAGGCCCAGCCGCCGGGTGACCGACGCGGGAAGCCACGTCGCGGCCAGGCGCCTGGGCAGTGTGGCATTGGCCCGCAGTGATGCTTCCACAGCGGCAACCCCGCCGGCGACGTCCGCACCTGCCGTACGGACGCGGACGCTGGTCCCTTGGGAACTGCCGGCGCTCTGGGCGCCGCCGCCGGGTCGGCCGTACCGGTAGTGCTCGAACGCGGAGGTGAGTGAGGCAACTGCGTCGTGCGCGTCCTTGTCCATGCCGCCCGGCTCGCCCAGCAGCTTTTCCCTGAATCGTGCGGAATAGGCCCTGGGCGTTTCGCTGTCGGCGGCGGGTAGGCCGTAATCGGTGCCAAGGTCCCTGAACTCATCCCACGCCTGTGGGACAGCCTGTTCGGGGCGCTTTGGCCGCAGCCTGCGGGACCGGGTGCCCGCGCGAACCAGGTGCGGGGCGGCCGCCAGAAGCACCAGTGCCGCAACTCCGGCCGCGCCAATGAGCCAGGGCATCAATTCGGGGCCGCCGCCGGTACTGTTGCCGGCGCCCGGAGCAGCCTGGGCTGTGGCGCTGGGCGTTGGCGTTGGCACCAGGGCGCTATCGGGGACGAGCCCGTCGTTGTTGCCCAGGGAGTCCGGGACCGATGGGGCTGACGCTTCAGTGGCGTAATCCGGGACCACTCCCCGGGACGGCGTCGGTTCGAAGGGCACCCATCCCAGGCCCTGGAAGTACAGTTCCGGCCAGGCGTGGGCGTCGCGGGCGTCTGCCTCGTATTCCGGGAGGGCACCCTGGCCGGCCACCGTTACCGTGGCCCCGGTCAACCTTCCGGGGGCATACCCCACCGCGATCCGGCTGGGAATTCCTTCAAGCCTGGCCATCACCGCCATCGCCGAGGCGTAGTGGATGCAGTAGCCGCTCTTTTGCTGCAGGAAGTCCGCCAGGACGGAGAGGCCGTTGCCGTCGTACCCGCCCTGCACCGGCGCCTGCAGAGAGTAGGTGAACTCGGACGAGCGGAGGTACTTCTGGATGGACATGGCCTTTTGGAAGGGTGTTCCCGCCGTGCCGGCGACCGCTTGTGCCGTGGTTTTGACGATGTCCGGGACGTTGCCCGGGATCCGGGAGAAGATATCCGGGATGCCGCGGGCCGGCCCTGTGGACTGCGCCAGGAGCGCCGACGAGAGCCTGGGCACTGCCGAGGTCACCAGGTATTCCTGCCGCCGGGTGGTGGTGTCGGTGCCCTTGATGCTCAGGGTGGCGGGATCCCAGGTCCATTGGCCGCCCAGGCCGCGCACGGTTTCGGGCGCGTAGGGGACCGGCAGGTAGGGGCTGGTGAAGGACCCGGCGTCGACGGCAGTGACCAGCCGTACCTGCTCGTCGGCCAGGACTGCGTAACCGGGGTCGATCCTGCCATCAAGGGGTACCCGGGATGCGGTGCGGTCGTCCGGTCCCCACGAATCGCCGTCGAAGTTGTCCACTGTGACGGACCTCAGGTAGAGGGGATTGGGCGAGTTCGTGGCATAGGTGATCCTGCCGCTGCCATCGGGGGCGCGGAGGCTGTTGCCCAGCGTGATCATCGGATTGAGGCCGGTGGCAGAACTCCACGGGTTGAGCCTCGACCCCTGGGGGAAAGTGCCGCTGTCGAAGCCGGGAATGGCCACGGGCAGCACCAGTGCGGCTGCCAGTGCCACGGCGCCGGTCAGTACGGCGCGCCGCACCAGGCCGGGGCTGCGCGCGGAACCGCCCTGCAACCTGCCGTCCGGGGCGAACCACTGGCTGCAGCCCAGGATGAGCAGGTATCCCGCTGCCGTGGCAGCAAAACTCCATACCCCTATGCTTTGGGGTTTGATCATCGCCGGCACCACCAGTAAGGCCAACAACCCGGTGCCTGAGGCGGCCGGCATGCCCAGTGGGACCGCAAGCGCGTCGACCAGGATGACTGCCAGGCCCAGCACGGCACAGACCACCATGACGATCCCGGCGTTGGGCGCCACCGGCGCGGTCTCCGACAGCACCGTCTCGCTGGCCCGCCGGACCAGCCGGTCCAGCTCGGGAAGGGTGGCGCCGGTGGGGACCACCCAGAGGAAACTGGAACTGCGGAAGAACGTCAGCGTCAGGACAGCGGCCAGTACCACGAATCCACCCGCGGTGACCAGCAGGGGCTGGGCGCGGAGGGAACGCAGCGCGGCCAGGGTGAGCGCCACCGCCAGCACGGTGGTCATCGCCGGCCAGAACCAGTTCCAGCCGCGGAGTACGCCGTTCAGGGACAGGGCCGCGCCGCAGACAGCCACTGCGATGGCCGCCGCCATGGCCCAGGGATAAACGCCCGGCCGTGTCCGGCCGGCGGGTGGATCGGGCTGCGCCTGCTGCCCGGCGCCTCTTGCCCGCGCCGGTGCCATGGTCATCGTGCCACCCCCGCTCCGCGCCCTGCCTCCGGTGCCGGACGCGTCGGCAGGGCAAGGTCCTGGTCGAACCCGCCCCACACAGCAGCCAGCTGCGCCTTTGGCGCCACGGCCACTGCCCGCCACCCGGTCTGCCGAAGCACCTCGAGGACTTCCTGGTATTCCGCGGGCCGTTCCACTGCCACCAAAGCCATGGCGTTGGTGGCGGAGGCGGCAGCAGGCGCCAGCGCTGCGGCCTCCTGTGCAGTGATGCGTCCCAGCACTGCGATCAGGGGTCCCCGCATCCGGTGTGCGGAGATCTTGTCCATCAGGTGGTCATCGAATGCCGGGGGCTCCTGCTCATTGCCTGCCGATGTCCGGGTCCCTGTTGCCACCTCCGCCTGCGGGTTCCGGCCCGTCATGTCCCGAAGGACGCCGTCCCGCCGCGGGCGGGTTGTTCCGGACAGGTGGATTGCGGCCAGGCTTTCGGCAATGGACTGCAGACCTGAGGTCCCGCTGAATTCTTCCGCTCCCGGGTCAGGGGAAGACGGCGAGTGGAGGAATGCCGGGTTTCCGCCGGTGTCCAGCAGCCGCAGGCTGTAGTTTCGCTCCGCGAGGTGTGCACTGATGGACATGGCGGCAACGACTGCCCACTCGAACGTCCCGCTGGTGGCCAGCGCATGCCCGTCCTGGCCGGGAAGGCCAGGCATTGCCGTTCCGGGACCCCCGGCAAACGCGCCGGAACGGTGGTCAAGGATGATGGTGGCCTCCGGAGTGGTGACCGATTCCTCCTGCCGGACCATCAGGGCCCCGTGCCTGGCGGTAGCGGCCCAATGGACCCTCCGCATCGGGTCGCCGTGCCGGTACTCACGGGTCATGACATCGTCATCGCTGGGGTTTGCCCGGACACGGGTGGCGGTGACTCCATCGTTGCCGCGCGCACCGGCCAGCAGCGTGGCAGGAAGGGCGACGGCGGCAGGCGTCACGGTGAGGACGTCGCCGTCGTCGATCGCCTGGCGGTGCAGCGCGAGTCCGAAGGGATCGGTGAACTCGGCGGTGACCGGCCCGATTCGAAACTGGCCGCGGTGCCGTGAGGTGAGGTGGTACTCATAGCGGCTGGTGCCGCCGGTGGCGGAACGGGACGGGAACCGGAAAGCCGGTGCGTGGCCGAACTGTGTCGGCAGCCGCTCCTCCATGGCGACTCGGCCGCTGCCCGGGCCGGACCGGGCGACGGCAAGGTGGACTGCCGCCGGGGCCGAGGTCTCCACCGGGGAAGGATTGAACTCGCGGTAGACCCGGAACCGGGGTTTGACCAGCCGGACGCCGGCAAGGCAGACGAGTGGAAGCACCAGCAGGAGTAACGCCAGCGTCAGGAGGTCCCGGCGCCCCATGACCTGAGCCGCGGCGAGCGTGAAGGCTCCGGCGGCGAGCATGCCCCACCCGCGCCTGGTGAACAGGTGCCGCGGAAGCTTGTCCAGCAGGGCCATGCTGGTTTCCTAGCGGTTCCTGCTGCCGGCGGCAGCATCCCTGCCCGGTTGGCCGGGCTGCTCTTGCGGAACGGGCAGCCGGGACAGGATGCCCCGCAGGACACTGTGCGGCGTCTCGCCTGCGCCCGCGGCCTTCCGGTCAAGGATGATGCGGTGTGCCAGGACGGCTTCGGCCACGTCCCTCACGTCGTCCGGCAGAACGAAGTCGCGTCCGTCCAGCGCGGCCGTGGCCTTGGCGGCACGCAGCAGTTGCAGCAGGGAACGGGGGCTGGCGCCCAGCCGCAGCAGCGGGCTTTCCCTGGTGGCCCTGCCCAATGACACCGTGTATTCCTTCAGCGATTCGGAAACGAAGACCTGCTGGACGGCAGCGGTCATGCCTGCAACATCCGACGCGGTGACCACGGGGGAGACGTGGGCCAGCGGCGAGACTGCCTGGTGGGTTTCCAGCATCTCGATCTCCGCGTCCTTGTCCGGATACCCCATGGAAATGCGGGCCATGAACCGGTCCCGCTGGGCTTCCGGCAGGGGATATGTCCCCTCCATCTCGATGGGGTTCTGGGTGGCAACCACCATGAACGGCTCATCGAGCTTGTAGGTGTTGCCGTCCACCGTGACCTGGTGCTCCTCCATGCACTCAAGGAGGGCCGACTGTGTCTTGGCGGAGGCGCGGTTGATTTCGTCGCCGATGACGATGTTTGCGAACACCGCGCCCGGCCGGAATTCAAAGAGCCTCGAGGCTTGGTTGTAGATGGACACCCCGGTGACGTCCGAGGGCAGCAGGTCGGGCGTGAACTGGATGCGGCTGACGGTGCAGTCGATGGTCCGGGCGAGGGTCTTTGCCAGCAGCGTTTTGCCGACGCCGGGCACATCCTCCACCAGCAGGTGGCCCTGCGCGAGGAGCACGGTAAGCGCCAGCTTGGCGGCCTCGGACTTGCCGTCAATGACCGTGTTGACGGTGGTCAGGATGCGCTGCGCCGCCTCGTGGAAGGACTCCGGGTCCGTGGCCGGCGGCCGGTGCCCGTTCAGGTGGCTGACGGAATCAGGCACGCCGGCCAGGTTGAGGTTCGCTGCGCTTCCACTGGTGGCGGTGCGTCGGTGCGGTTCCATCGGCAACCTTTCAGCCCGGGTTTCACCTGGACGGGACAGCAAGCCTGCCTTCGCCCCTCGGTGGGCGTACGCGTGTGTTCGTTCCAGACTACTAACACAACTGCCGCGGCTGACAGAGAGTTCCGGCAAATATGGGGGTGTCCGCCGCGGCTAGGCTGGATGGATGTGCAATTCGTCGATTCCTGCCGCCTACCGGCTGCCTGCCATGGACGGAACTCCGGCCACGGAAGCCGGGCGCCGCAAGGACTTCCCGCCGGCGCCGGAGCCACTGCCCGTGCCGGTCATGGACAACCACACCCACCTGGACTTTCCGGAAGGAAAGGCGCCCGTGGGGATCAAGGCTGCGCTCGATGCGGCAGCGGCTGTGGGGGTCCAGGGTGCCGTGCAGGTGGGCTGCGACCTGGAGTCCTCGCGGTTCACCGTGGAAGCAGTGGACCAGGACGTCCGGCTCCTGGGGGCTGTAGCCCTGCATCCCAACGACGCTCCGCGTTACGCCGCCGACGGGGGGCTGGAAGACGCCCTCGCCGAAATCGAACGCCTGGCCGCGCATCCGCGGATCCGTGCCATCGGCGAAACGGGACTGGACTTCTACCGCACCGAGGGGGAGGGGCTTCGGCACCAGGAATACTCGTTCCGGCGCCACATAGACATCGCCAAACGCCTCGACCTCACCCTGCAGATCCATGACCGTGACGCGCACAGCGACGTGGTGCGGGTGCTGCAGGAAGAGGGAGCCCCGGAACGGGTAGTGTTCCACTGCTTCTCCGGTGACGAGGAACTGGCCAGGACCTGCAACGAGCAGGGGTGGTGGATGTCCTTTGCGGGCACGCTGACGTTCAAGAACGCGGCGAATCTCCGTGCCGCGCTTGCCGTGGCAGACCGGCAACTCATCATGGTGGAAACCGACGCCCCGTTCCTGACCCCGCACCCGCACAGGGGGCGCCCTAACGCCAGCTACATGGTCCCGTACACGGTACGCGCCATGGCAGAATTGACAGGCTCCGATCTGGCTGGCCTTTGCACCGCAATCAGCGAAAATACCGTGAGCGCATACGGATCCTGGACCTGACGGGCGCGCCGGATCCCACTTCCGCCTGCATACCTGGTATGCACAAATGTTGGCCCCTTTATAACGCTACGGTTACAGTGGGTAACTATTAGCCGGGGTCGGGGAAGGCCAACGGGTAATTTCACTCCTTTCACAGCCGGACGGGCCTGTCCAAAAACCGGCCACACCGCTGCTTGGAGTGTGGCCGCGCATCGGTGCCCGGACTGTCCTTCGCAGGCTTGTTCCGGGCATAGTTCTGCGCGTTTCCCCGTGCCCGGATGGACCTAGAGTTACGGGCAATCGTGATCAAGTTCTTCACATCGGACGGCAAGTTCAGCTATATCAAGGTTGGCGCCCAGCTGCTGGTGCTTTGCGGCCTGGTCGCAGGCCTCGTAGCCTTCGTGGGCAATAACAAAACAGTTACGCTCAACGTGGACGGCAAAGCGTCGTCCGTGCAGTCCTTTGGCGGAACAGTTGCACAGGTGGTCAAGAGCGCCAACCTGGACCTGAAGCCCGGCGACCGGGTGTCGCCTTCCCTCGACGCGACCGTCCAGAACGGAACCGTCATCAACATCAACCAGGCCAAAGAGGTCAAGGTCAGCCTTGACGGGGCCGAGAAGACCGTGAACACCACGGCCCAGGACGTTGAAGACCTGGTGACTGAGCTCGGCGTGGCCAGTGCCTCGTCCGTCTCGGCGCCCAAGGATGCCACCCTCTCGCTGGCCGGCTCCTACGTCTCCATCTCCACACCCAAGACCGTCAGCATCGTGGCCGACGGCAAGGTGAACACCGCCACCACCACCGCGCCCACCGTCGGTAAGGTCCTGGAGGACTCGGGCGTTAGCCTCGGCGCCAATGACCGGACCTCCCAGCCGGCCAACGCCAACGTGGTGAACAACATGGTCATCAAGGTCTCCCGTGTAGACACCAGCCGGACCGCCGTCACCAGCGAAGACGTGCCCTTCGAAACGGTTACCGCCGAAAGCGCAGACATGCTCAAGGGCGAAAAGGAAGTGACGCAGGCCGGCGCCGCAGGAAAGCTTGAGCGCACCTTCAAGCTGGTGCTCGTGGACGGACGCGAAGCTTCCCGCACGCTGGTATCCGAGAACGTGGCGGTCCAGCCGGTCACCGAGAAGGTCACCGTTGGCACCAAGGCCAAACCCGCACCCCAGGCCGCTCCGGCCCCCGCCGCTGCAGGCGCCAACTCCGGCGCCGCGGCACCGGCGATGATGAACGAGGCCATGTGGGACAAGATCGCACAGTGCGAGTCCACCGGGAACTGGAGCATCAACAGCGGCAACGGCTACTACGGTGGCCTGCAGTTCGATATCCAGACCTGGATCGGCGCCGGCGGCGGTGCCTACGCTCCCAACGCCAGCCTGGCCACCAAGGCACAGCAGATCGACATCGCCAACCGCGTTTACGCGCAGCGCGGCCTGTCGCCATGGGGCTGTGGCTGGGCGGCCAGCCGCTGATCCACTGATCAACAGGTAAGCAGAAGCAGCGGCCGGGCCCGGGTACTCCGGGGCCGGCCACTGCCGTTAACCGGGCATAGCCAAGATGCCGCGCGGGATAGGATACCTAGGTGACTGAACCGACTCCCGCCGTGCCCGCACCATTGTTCGGGGCCTCCGACATCCGCCGGCTGGCAGAGGAGATCGGGGTCAGGCCCACCAAGACGCTGGGCCAGAACTTTGTGATCGACGGCAACACCATCCGCCGGATAGTCGCCGCAGCAGGCGTTGGGCCGGATGAAACGGTCCTTGAGGTGGGACCGGGGCTGGGGTCGCTCACGCTTGGACTGCTGGACGCGGCAGCGGCCGTTGTCGCCGTCGAAATAGATCCTGTCCTTGCCGCAAAGCTCCCCGAAACCGTGAAGGAATGGCGGCCCCAAGCCGCCAATGCCTTCCATTTGGTGCAGGCCGACGCCATGAAGGTCACCGAACTGCCGGTGGAACCAACAGCACTCGTGGCCAACCTGCCGTACAACGTTGCCGTTCCCGTGGTGCTGCACCTCCTGCAGCATTTCCCCAGCCTGCGGCACGGCCTGGTGATGGTGCAGGATGAGGTGGCCGACCGGCTGGCAGCCGGCCCCGGCTCCAAGACCTACGGAGTTCCCTCGGTCAAGGCCGCCTGGTACAGCCAGATGCGCAAAGCGGGCGTGATCGGCATGAACGTGTTCTGGCCGGCGCCGAAGATCCATTCCGGGCTGGTGGCCTTCACACGCCGCGAGCCGCCGGTCACCACCGCCACGCGCGAACAGGTGTTTGCCGTGGTGGATGCCGCATTCGCGCAGCGCCGCAAGACCCTCCGGGCCGCCCTCGCCGGCTGGGCCGGGGGAGCGCCGGAAGCGGAGCGCTGCCTGCTCGCCGCCGGCGTGGATCCCACTGCACGCGGCGAGGTCATTGACATTGCCGCGTTCGCCAGGATTGCCGAAGCCAGGGAAAACCGCCCGTGAGCGCGGGACTTGAGAGGGCAGGCAGGGGGCGGTTCGCCGCCAGGACCGTGCGGGTCAAGGCGCCCGGCAAGGTCAACGTTTCCCTGGCGGTAGGTCCGCTCCGGGCGGACGGATACCACTCGGTGGCCAGCGTCTACCTCGCAGTGTCCCTTTATGAGGAAGTGGCGGCCACCAGCACCGCCGCGCCCGGGATCACCATCAGCCTCAGCCCCGAAAGCACCCTGGACCTCGACGCCGTCGACATCCCCCTGGACAGCAACAACCTGGCCTACAAGGCCGCCGCCATCATGGCCGACGTGTCCGAACACGCCACCGGCGTGCACCTGGAGATCACCAAGCGGGTGCCCGTTGCCGGCGGCATGGGGGGCGGATCCGCCGACGCCGCCGCCACGCTCCTGGCCTGCGATGCGCTCTGGAACAGCGGCCTGTCGCGCGAGGAACTGGCACACCTTGCAGCGGAACTGGGCGCCGACGTTCCCTTCTCGCTCCTGGGTGGAACCGCCGTCGGCCTTGGCCTGGGCGACAAACTGTCCCCGGCCCTGGCCAAAGCCCAGACCCACTGGGTGCTGGTGGTGGCCGACTACGGCCTTTCCACCCCCGAGGTGTACCGCACGCTGGACCGGCTGCGCGATGCCGAAGGGATCGACGCCGGCGAACCCACCAGCGTGGACCCGCAGATCCTGGCGGCGCTTCGGGGCGGCGACGCCGAATCCCTGAGCCGCGTGCTGGTCAACGACCTGCAAAGGGCGTCCATTGAACTGGCGCCTGCGCTGCGCGATACGCTGGGGATGGGTGAATCCCATGGCGCCATCGCGGGCATGGTCTCCGGATCCGGCCCCACCGTGGCGCTCCTGGCAGACGACTCCGTTGCCGCCGAGGCACTGGCGGAGGACCTGCGGCGCCACGGCCTGACTGCAATCCCCGTCCACGGTCCGGTCCCGGGCGCGCGCATCATCTCCGACACCCACCTTTAACACTTCCAGTCCGGCAGCAGAAAGCAGTTCCCCTTGGCACACCTTCTTGGCGGCGAAAACCTCACGGTTTCCTACGCAACCCGTACCGTCCTGGACGGCATCACCCTGGGGCTGGAGGAAGGCGACCGGATCGGCATGGTGGGCCGCAACGGCGACGGCAAGTCCACCCTGATGCGGCTCCTGGCCCTGCGCTCCACCCCTGACTCCGGCCGGGTCACCAAGCGCGGCGACGTCAACGTGGGCTACCTGGACCAAAGCGACGTGCTCGACGGCGACCTGACGGTGGGTGCCGCGATTGTGGGGGACCAAGCGGACTACGAATGGGCACGCAACCCCCGGATCCGGGAGATCATGGGTGGCCTGGTGTCCGACGTCGACTGGCATGCGAACGTCCACGCCCTTTCGGGTGGGCAGAAGCGGCGGGTGGCGCTGGCCAAACTGCTCATCGAGGACCACGACGTCATCATGCTGGACGAGCCCACCAACCACCTCGACGTCGAGGGGGTTGCCTGGCTGGCCCGGCACCTGAAGACACGGTGGAGGGCCAACCAGGGCGCCTTTCTGGTGGTCACGCACGACCGCTGGTTCCTCGACGAAGTCTGCACCAAGACTTGGGAAGTCCATGACGGGATCGTGGACCCGTTCGAGGGCGGCTACGCCGCGTATGTCCTGGCCCGCGCGGAGCGTGACCGGATGGCGTCCGTGGTGGAAGGCAAGCGCCAGCAGCTGGTCAAGAAGGAGCTTGCCTGGCTCCGCCGCGGTGCCCCGGCCCGCACCGCCAAACCCAAGTTCCGGATCGAGGCGGCCAACGCCCTGATCGCCGACGTTCCCGCGCCGCGCGATTCCATGGCGCTGAACAAGATGGCCACTGCGCGCCAGGGCAAGGATGTCCTGGACCTGGAAAATGTCTCGCTGAACTTCCGGGGCGGCGATGCCGGCCGGATGCTTTTCGACAACATCACCCTCCGCCTGGCCCCGGGGGAGCGGCTGGGCCTGGTGGGCGTCAACGGTGCCGGCAAGACCACCCTCCTGAAGCTGCTCAACGGCGAGATCACGCCTGACGCCGGCAAGGTGAAGAGGGGAAAGACGGTAGTCACCGCGGTCCTCACCCAGGAAGTCAAGGAGCTCGACGACGTCGCGGACCTGCGCGTCATCGAAGTCATCGAGCGGGAAAAGCGTTCTTTCAACGTCGGCGGCAAGGAATTCAGCGCAGGCCAGCTCGTGGAGCAGCTCGGCTTCACCAACGAGAAGCAGTGGACGCCAGTCAGGGACTTGTCCGGCGGTGAGCGGCGCCGCCTGCAGCTGCTCCGGCTGCTGGTGGGCGAACCCAACGTGCTGATGCTCGATGAGCCCACCAACGACCTCGACACCGACACCCTTGCCGCCGTCGAGGACGTGCTGGACGGCTGGCCCGGAACCCTGGTGGTGGTCAGCCATGACCGCTATCTGCTCGAACGCGTCACCGACCACCAGATGGCACTGCTGGGCGACGGCAAGCTCCGCGGCCTGCCCGGCGGCGTGGACCAGTACCTTGAGTTGCGTGAAGCTGCCCTGGCCGGCTCCACCGTGACCGGTGGCGGAAACCCCGTCACCAGCGCCGGCCAGGCCCAGCAGGCTGGCACGGCCTCCGGCCCTTCGGAAGCCGAAAAGCGCGAGGCCCGCAAGGCCCTCAACAGGATCGAGCGCCAGCTCAAAAAGCTCGACCAGCAGGAAAAGAAACTCCACGACGACATGGTCAAGAGCACGGAGAAGTCCGACTTCGACGCCCTCGCCGAACAGAACAGGCAGCTCAAGGACCTGACGGACGAAAAGGACGCCCTGGAAATGGAGTGGCTGGAGTCCTCAGAACTCCTGGGCGACTGACAAAGGCGACGCCGGCACATGGGAGTGGGGCGGCTGTCCGGCAGCGTGCGTCAAAGCGACGAAGGAGCAGCGCGCAGAGGACAGGTGCCCCGCTCCCGAAGGTGACAACTCACACCTCAGACTGCAGCTCAGGGTCTTTCTTGAGGCCGGTCAGGCCGTTCCAGGCGAGGTTGACCAGATGCGCTGCGACGGTGTTCTTGTCCGGCTGGCGGCTGTCCTGCCACCATTGGCCGGTCATTGCCACCATGCCGACGAGCATTTGCGCGTACATGGCGCCGTCCTCGCCGCTAAGCCCGCGGCGTGAGAATTCGTCGGAGAGGATGTGTTCCACGCGGGCGGTGACGTGGGAGAGCAGGGTGGAGAAGGCACCTTCGGGCTGGGACGGGGGAGCGTCGCGCATGAGGATCCGGAAGCCTTCGGTGCGTTCCTCGATGTAGGTGAGCAGCGCGAGCGCGGCGCGTTCGACCAGGACGCGGGGCTTGGCTTCCTCGGTGAGGGCCGCGTTGATCGCGTCCAGGAGGATATGGAACTCGCGGTCCACCACCTCGGTGTACAGCCCTTCTTTGGAACCGAAGTGCTCGTAGATGACTGGTTTGGACACGCCTGCGCAGGCGGCGATTTCCTCGATGGTGGTGCCGTCCAGCCCGCGGACGGCGAAAAGGCCGCGGCCGACGTCGATCAGCTGGGTCCGGCGCTGCAGGCCAGTCATCCGCGTCCGCGGAAGGTTGTTGCTCACCGTCCCATCATGCCCCACCGCCGCCGGGCGGATTCGGCCGGACCGGCAGGGTAGAAGGCGCCGTGTCGCGCGGCGCCCTGAACCCATGGCAAAATAGGGACTTGTGCCCGGGCCTTGAGTCTTTTGGCACGGTCCGCTCTGGTGTAACGGCAGCACCCCGGCCTTTGGAGCCGTGGAGTATAGGTTCGAATCCTATGGGCGGAACTGCTGCGCAAGGAGCGATCATGAGGATGGCACCCGGTGTCCGGCGGCCAGGGCCGCTGGAGCACGCAAAGCGCCAGCACAACCAAGCAAGGAGAGCCCGAACGTGATCCCCGAGAATGCCGGTCCGGCCGCTGTAATCGTTCTGGCAGCAGGTGCCGGCACCCGGATGAAATCGCGTACTCCGAAGATCCTGCACGAGATCGGCGGCCTCTCCATGGTGGGCCACGCCCTCCGTGCTGCCCGCAGCATCAATCCACAGCGGCTTGCCATCGTGGTGCGCCACGAACGCGACCTGGTGGAGGGCCACGTGGCCGCGCTCGACCCGCAGGCCCTCATCGTGGACCAGGACGACGTCCCGGGCACCGGCCGTGCCGTTGAAGCCGCACTCGAGGCGCTGGACGCCGGGCAGGCCCTGGCGGGAACCGTCGTGGTCACGTATGGCGACGTGCCCCTGCTTTCCGGGGAACTGCTGACCGAGCTCGTCGCCACCCACGAGTTCGAAGGCAATGCCGTCACGGTTCTCACGGCAGTCCTCGACGACGCCACCGGCTACGGCCGCATCCTCCGCGGCGAGGATGGTTCCGTCACCGGCATCCGCGAACACAAGGATTCCTCCGAGGCCGAAAAACTGATCCGCGAAGTCAACTCCGGCATCTACGCCTTCGATGCCGCTGTGCTCCGCGACGCGCTGGGCAAGGTCACCACCGACAACGCACAGGGCGAGAAATACCTCACCGACGTGCTGGGACTGGCCCGGGAGGCAGGCGGCCGCGTCGCCGCCGTCGTCACGGCCGACCGCTGGCAGGTGGAGGGCGCGAATGACCGCGTCCAGCTCGCCGCCCTCGGTGCCGAACTGAACCGCCGCACCGTGGAAGCCTGGATGCGGGCCGGCGTCACCGTGGTCGACCCGGCCACCACCTGGATCGACTCCTCCGTCACCCTCGACGAGGACGTCCGCCTCCTGCCCAACACCCAGCTGCACGGCGCCACTACCGTGGCGAGGGACGCCGTCGTGGGCCCCGACACCACCCTGACCGACGTCACCGTAGGCGAGGGCGCCACCGTAGCCCGCACCCACGGTTCCGGCTCTGTGATCGGCCCTCGCGCCGCCGTCGGCCCCTTCACCTACCTCCGCCCCGGCACCGTGCTGGGCGAGAAGGGCAAGATCGGCGCGTTCTACGAAACCAAGAACGTCACCATCGGGCGCGGCTCCAAGCTGTCCCACCTGGGCTACGCGGGCGACGCCGAAATCGGCGAGGACACCAACATTGGCTGCGGCAACATCACAGCCAATTACGACGGCGAGAAGAAGCACCGCACGGTGATCGGCTCCGGCGTCCGTACAGGCTCCAACACCGTCTTTGTTGCCCCGGTCACCGTGGGGGACGGCGCCTACAGCGGCGCCGGCGCGGTGATCCGCAAAGACGTTCCGGCCGGAGCGCTTGCGCTGAGCGTCGCTGCCCAGCGCAACGCCGAAGGCTGGGTTCCCGCGCACCGTCCGGGAACCCGCTCCGCCGAACTGGCCCAAGCGGCCACGAATGATTCCTCAAGTACCCCGGCATCTACAGAAGAGGGCAAGTAACAATGAGCGAAATTACGGCGCACGGCGAAAAGAAGCTGGTGCTCGCAACAGGGCGGGCCCATCCGGAGCTGGCCCGGGAAATCGCAAAGGAACTGGGCACTGAGCTCCTTCCCGTTGACGCCTACGACTTCGCCAACGGCGAGATCTACGTCCGTGCGGGGGAGAGCGTGCGCGGCACCGACGCCTTCGTGATCCAGGCGCACCCCGCGCCGCTGAACAACCACCTCATGGAACAGCTGATCATGATCGATTCGCTGAAGCGGGCCTCCGCCAAGCGCATCACCGTGGTGTCGCCGTTCTACCCCTACGCCCGCCAGGACAAGAAGGGCCGGGGCCGCGAGCCCATCTCCGCCCGCCTGGTGGCAGACCTCTACAAGACCGCAGGCGCGGACCGCATCATGAGTGTGGACCTGCACACCTCGCAGATCCAGGGTTTCTTCGACGGCCCCGTCGACCACCTGATGGCCATCCCGCTGCTGGCCGACTACATCCGCACCCGCGTTGAGGCGGACAACATCACCGTTGTCTCCCCGGACACCGGACGCGTGCGCGTGGCCGAACAGTGGGCAGAACGCCTGGGCGGGGCGCCGCTGGCCTTCGTGCACAAGAGCCGCGACCTTACCGTCCCCAACCAGGCCGTCTCCAAGACCGTGGTGGGCCAGATCGAGGGGCGCACCTGCGTCCTGATCGATGACATGATCGACACCGGCGGAACCATCTCCGGCGCTGTCAATGTATTGAAGAACGCGGGCGCCAAGGACGTCATCATCGCGGCCACCCACGCCGTGTTCTCGGATCCGGCCGCACGCCGGCTTGCGGAGTCCGGCGCACGGGAAGTGGTGGTCACCAACACCCTCCCGCTTAACTCGTCCCAGCAGTTCCCGCAGCTGACGGTGCTCTCCATCGCACCGCTGATCGCCCGGGCCATCCGCGAAGTGTTCGACGACGGCTCGGTCACCAGCCTCTTCGACGGCAAGGCCTAAGAGATTCCTAGCAGTGCCGGGCCTGTTGGATTTAAGTTAACGCGCCCGGCACTGGTAGGCTCTTTGCGATACCTTGGCGAGGGAGGGCATAGCCTCCGTTATCGACTGGGTCTGCTGGTCCCTTCGTGGGGACTGCCTTCTTGAAGGGCCGCCTTCCGGCCGCCCGGCGTTGAAGGTCACACCAGACCTCCGCCCTTGCTGAACACCGTTTAGTCTTCAAGGAGATTCCATGTCTGAGCAGAAGCTCGCAGCAGAACTGCGCACCGAATTCGGCAAGGGCTACGCCCGCCGCGCCCGCATGAACCACCAGATCCCGGCCGTCATCTACGGCCACGGCGCAGAGCCCATCCACGTCACCCTGCCGGCAAAGGCCACCACCCTGGCCGTCCGCACCCCCAACGCCCTGCTGTCCCTGGACATCAACGGCGAGGGCCACCTGGCCCTGGTCAAGGACGTCCAGCGCGATCCGGTAAAGCAGATCATCGAGCACATCGACCTCCTGACCGTCCGCCAGGGCGAGAAGGTTACCGTTGACGTCCCCGTGCAGGTTGAGGGCGAGACCGCTCCCGGCACCGTTCACAACCTGGAACTGACGGTTGTGTCCCTCGAGGCCGAGGCAACCCACCTGCCCACCGCCATCGAGGTCAGCGTCGAAGGCCGCGCCGCCGGCGAGCACATCCACGCCTCCGACCTGGTCCTCCCGAAGGGCACCACCCTCCTGACCGACGCCGAAGCGCTCGTGGTGAACATCTCCGAGGCAGTCGTCATCGCCGAGGAAGAAGAAACCGAAGCTGCCCCCGAGGGCGAAGCAGGGGAAGCTCCTGCAGCCGAAGAAGCCGCAGCCGAGTAACCACTCCGCAGTTTCCAGCAGTGGCCGGACCCCCAGGGGCCCGGCCACTGCCATGTCAGGCCACCGCCGTATCAGCATGCCCTGTCCGCACGCTTTCCTTCCCGCCCAAGCCGCCCCCATAGGATTGATCCCATGACAGATACCTGGCTGATCGTTGGCCTCGGCAACCCCGGCGCGCAATACCAAGGCAACCGGCACAATGTGGGCCAGATGGTGCTCGACGAACTTGCCGGCCGCATTGGTGCCGGCTTCAAGACGCACAAGGCCCGCGCCCAGGTTCTGGAAGGCCGGCTGGGCATCGGCGGTCCCCGCGTGGTCCTGGCGAAGCCGATGAGCTACATGAATGTCTCCGGCGGCCCCGTCTCCGCCCTGGCCAACTTCTACGGCATTCCAGCCGACCACGTTGTGGCCGTCCATGACGAGATCGACATCCCCTTTAACACCGTCAAACTCAAGCTCGGCGGCGGGGAAGGGGGCCATAACGGCCTCCGGGACATCTCCAAGGCGCTGAGCACCAAGGACTACCTGCGGGTCCGCGTGGGAGTGGGAAGGCCGCCCGGCAGGATGGACACCGCCGACTACGTTTTGCGGGATTTCGGCACCACGGAACAGAAGGAACTGCCGTTCCTGCTGGATGACGCCGCCGACGCCGTGGAGTCCCTGCTCCGTGACGGGCTCACCGCCGCACAGCAAAAGTTCCACCCCGCAAAGTCCGGGTCACGCCAGCCGGAATCGTAAAAGTTCCCTTCGACCCTATTTCCTTGTCTGTGGCAGAGGGTACTCTTCTTCCTATGCGGGGGAGCAAAGGGGCTACATCCCGCTATTGCAGGATGTAGGGGATAAGTTCATGTCAATCGAGCCACTCAGCTGGGGACGTGGGTCAACACCTCAAGGTGACAGGCTGCCCACGCCACCCTCCGCGCCGCCGGAGAGCCAGCAATGGTCGGTGCCTGCACGCAGCGCCAACCTCGACGCCGTCCGCACGGCCCTCACCAGCGAGAATTCCCTCGGCGTTGTCATCACCGGTGCCAGGGGTGTGGGGAAGTCCTCCTTGGCCCGCGCCGCAGTGGCAGACCTCGGGCCGGATATCTGGTCGCTGCAACTGCGGAACGGTCCGTCGGGCTCCACCACCCCGTACGGCTGCCTCTCCTTCCTGCTGGCCCGGCTGCCGCAGGCCTACATGGGATCGCCCACCGCCATCCTGCGCGGCATCACATCCCTGATCCGCAGCGATGCCGCCGGCAGGCCGTGCATCATTACCCTGGACACCTCCGCCAGCATTGACGACATGAGTGCCGGGGTACTGCTGAACGTCCTGCTTACCGGTACCGCCAAGATCATTGCGGTGGCCGCTAACTCCAGCGACCTGCCCGCAGACTTCCACTGGCTGCTGACGGACCGGAAGCTGACCGAGGTGAGGCTCAGCAACCTCAACGAACTGCAGACCCGGCAAGTCCTGCTGTCACTGCTGGGACACCGCGTCGCTTCCTCCCTGGTCAGCACCTACCACCAAATGGTGGGCGGCAACCCCCTGCTGCTGAAGGCGCTGGTCACCGAGCAGCAGCTCTCCGGAAACCTGGTCCTGTCGGACTCAGTTTGGACCCTCCGGGACAAAGTGGTGCTCGACGGCGCTGCCAGCCTGGACGACATCGTCCGCTCCCGCTGGTCACGGGAAACCCCCCGAACCCGCGAAGTCATCGAGATGCTCTCCTGTGCCCGCAGGGTGGAGCTGTCCCGCCTCACCGCGATTTACGGTGCGGATGTCATTGCGGACATGGAGGACGGCGGGCTGCTGGAGATCGACGAGTCCGAACACCGCTGGGTATCCCTGCGGGAGAAATACATCGGGGACGTGGTCAGGACCTGGCTCAGCATTTCCCGGCGCCGGGAGCTTCGAAGCGTGATGCTGGGCGGCGCGGAGCCGGATCCGGCATCCATGACGGTCGAAGAACTGATGTCCTTTGCCGCCTGGACCCATGAATGCGAGGCCGAGCTTAGCCCGGCGCTGGCGCTTGCGGCCGCCCAGGCCGCAGTCCAGCTGTTCGATCCCCGTTTTGCCTTGACCTATGCGGACATGCTGAGGAGGACCGACACGGGGTGGGCATCGGCGCAGCGCCAAAAGGCATCGGCGTACCTCCAGTTGGACATGCCCGTCCAGGCCCTTGCAGCCCTGGACGACATCTCGCAGCCTGAACTCGACGCCCTGGACCCCGAGGAGTACGCCCAGGTAGTAGCCGCCAAAGCGCGCGTCATGCTTTCGATCCCGGAACAGGCGGGCAAAGTGCCGGAACTCCTCGCCGCCGCCCGCGAACGCCTGCAACAGGCAGCCAAGGATTCTTCCTGGCCTGCGCCCGCCGTGATCGCAGCCAACCGGATCTCGCTGAGCGAATTCGAGTACCAGGCCCATGCCGGTGATTTTGCCGCCATGATTCCGGCACTCGAGCGGGCAGCCGACCCCGCTGCCAACCCCGACACGGGATTCCGGCTCCAGTCGGCCATCATCCTGATGACCGCCCTTGCTTTCACGGGCCGCGAGATGGACGCCTTGAGCCTCATGCGCCAACTCGGCGGCCAGCTCACCGATGCCTCGCACATTGTTGGTCTTCGTGAGCGCTACAGCAAGGAGGCATACTTCGTCCTGCTCCTGGCAGGCCAATGGCGGCGCTGCATCGACCTCCTCACTCCCTTCAGCGCGGGACAGCTCCACCGGCTTCCCTTCCGAAGCGCCGCAACTGAGCTGGCGGCCGGCGTGGCCTTTGCCTTCTCCGGCCGCGGCGAGGCTGCCCTGGAGCCGTTGATTTCCGCCACAGCCCAGCTGGAGTTGCAGCCGGTGCAGGCCGCGCTGCGCACCGGCTACGCGGCCACAGCCCTGGCTTATGCCCAGACCGGCAATGCGGGGTTTGCCCGTAAGTACCTCACCAAACTCCAGAAGACCTCCGGCAGGGCCGGCTTCGCCACGGAATGCATCATCGATTTCTGCGCGCTGGTGGCGGGGCGGTGGCTGGGAGACCCGGAGGCGGTGGCAGGCCTGAAGCAAGGAGCCCGGCGGAACCTGGAGGCGGGCCGGCCTACGGTTGCCGGCATCTACCTGCTGGCCGCAACCGTCAATGGCAGCGACGCGGACTTCCGGCTGCTGGAGGAGATTGCCGGCCAACGGCAGGGCCCGCTTGCCGACGTCTCACGGTTGATTGCCGTCGGAAGCAGGACGAAGGACGCCAAGGCACTCCTCTCCGGCGGCGAACTCGCTGCCACGCTCGAACTGGACGCCGTTGAGGCCCGGTGCATGGCACTGGCGGTGGATTTCGCGCGCCAGGACGGGGACGCGCTTTCGGCCAGGACAGCGCAGGCCCGGCTGGACATCCTGGCCGCCACTGTCGCCAATCTGCCCATCGTGCCCAGCAGCGGCAGCCCGCTGCTGACAAGCCGCGAACGGCAAATCGCCAGGATGGCCGGCCGGGGCGCTTCAAACCGTGACATCGCCATGGAAATGGGCGTGTCAGTGCGCACCGTGGAAGGCCACCTGTACCAGGTCTTCACCAAGCTTGGCGTGACTTCAAGGGGTGATCTGACTGGACTCGTCTAATGGCCACAAGCAGGCGGCCGCGCACCGGCTCCTGACCGGCCGGCGGGAGCCGGTGGAGCGCATCTGCGCTATCCTCCGGAACGGCACACATCAGGCCGTCTTCATCATGGCAGGCCCCGGCATAGGCAAGTCGGCCGTGACTGACGCCGTCACGGAACGCCTCGCCGGGACCACGAACATTGTGCGGATCCACGCCAGTTCGGCCCTGGCCGCCGTGCCGTTCGGGGTCCTCACCCCTTACACGGGCGAGCTGACGGCTGAAGAGTCCGTCTCGCCGGTCGCAGTGCTCCGTTCGATGTGGTCCTACTTCGAGAAACTGAAGGCCGGCAGCACGGGATCCGTCCTGATCGCGGTGGACGATGCGCACCACCTCGATGACGCATCTGCCGGCATCCTGGCCGAGGTGATTTCGGCAGGATGGGCCACCGTGGTGGCGGCGGCCAGGCCCCGGCCGGGACTGCCGCAGCCGCTCGACCAGCTCTGGTATGACGGCCTTGCCGAACGTGTCGACCTCCGCCCCCTCAACCGTGAACAAATCGAGGAGGTCCTGGCCCATGCCCTGGACGGGACCGTCCCTGGTGCCACGGTGGACGCCATGTGGAACGCGACCGGCGGCAATCCCCGGATCCTCGATGCCCTGCTCCATGACTCCGCCGAAGCGGGGGTCCTGGTTAAACGCAACGGAATCTGGATGCTCCTGGGCTCCCTCCCGTGCGACGGGGCACGGCTGGCAGCGGTGGTCGCCAAAGACCACCTTCGGCGGCGGCCGGAGGAACAGGAAGCACTAAAGCTCATTGCCCTTGCCGGGCCCGTGGGCAGGAAAGTCATCGAGGACATCAGCGGGGCAGCAGTAGTCCGCTCCCTGCTGGACCAGCAGATGATCATTGAAGCACCCGGTATTCCGGCTGAGCTTTCCATTTGGAACGGGCTCTTCGCCGGCGCCATCAGGCATACCGTTTCGGTCTCCCGCAGCCTGCAGCTGCTGGAGAAGGTCAAGGCGCGCCAGGACCCCACCCTGCTGCAGGGGGAAGGCCGGTTGCGGTCCGTGGAGTGGGCCCTTGAGTGTGGGGTCCGGGTCAGCGACGACGAGATGCTGGCGGCGGCCAGGGACGCCCTGCTTCGGTTCCACAACCACAGCGCACGGACCATTGCGGCCCGGGTCCACAGGCCCCCGCTGGTTCCCCTGGCCCAGGCGGTCCAGGCACGTGCGCTGTACAACGAAGGGGCTTACGCGGAAGCCGCGGCACTGCTTGACGAATGCTGGCTTCCGCTGGCCGAAGACCCGCAGGGCCCGGCCGTTCTGTTGCTCCGGGTTTCGGCGCACCAGGCCATCGGCCATCCTCTGGCAGTGGTGGCGGAAGACGTCGAAAAGCGCGTCGCGGCTGCCGGCAGCAGCGTGAAGGACTGGCAGGAGGAACTCCTGCACCTGCTCCAGCTTGGAGCGGAAGTGGATTTCCAGGCGCTCAATGACCAGGTGGACAGGATCAGGAAGGGACCCCCGGCAGCCACCGGCGGAGAACCGCTCCGTGTGCTGGCTGAAGGCCTCCTGGCCCATGCCCTCGCCTCGGCCGGACGGCCCGTCCAAGGGCTGGAGGCCGCCCTGCTGGCAGCCTCGGAACTTCCGCCCCTTGAAGGCAGCCTGTTCTTCTTTCCCGAGTTCGTGCTGGGACGGCTCGTTTCCGACTACCTGGCCATGGGTGAATGGGAGTCCGCAGAGCGGGAGATTAACCACTACGCCGCCGGGCATGCCCCGGCCGCGGCCACCTTCAACGGGAGCCTGCAGGTGCTTCAGGGCTACTCGCTGCTGCGGCAGGGGAGGATGGAGCGCGCCTACCAGGTCCTGCTGCCGGCAGTGGAAGCGCTGAGGCTGAACGACCCGCTGCAGCTGTACCGCTTTGGCACAGCCCTGGGGTTTTATGCTGCGGCCCGGCTCGGCGATGCTGAACAGGCCAAACGCCTGGAACAGGACCACAAGGACGCTGCTGCCGGCTGGCCCGCCCATGACCTTTTGGCGGCAGCCTATGTGGCGGCGGCGGGTGAATACCTTGCCCGTGACGGAAAAGGCTTGGCCGCCCTGCAGACGTTGATGACCACCACGGAAGCCTCCGCGCGCACTGGAAACCTCCTTGAGATCCTGGCCATGTGTTGGGACCTCGGGGATCCCTCAGTGGTCCCCATGGTGCAGGCAGCGGCGCGCGGCGTGGAGGGCCGGTGGGCGGAAGCACTGCTGACGCTGGCCACCGCGTGGGAAAACGCCGACGGTGACACCCTCATGGCAACGGCTGCCTCGCTGGAGGAGGCAGGCTTTGTCAACCTGGCCCGCGAAGCCTACGCCCGTGCCAGCACCGTGCTGGAGCAGGCCGGGGAACGCCGCCGGTCCCGGCAGGCCGTTGCCCAGCGCGAGAAGTGCGACCACGAGCTGGGCGAGCGGTTCCGGGAAGGACGGTTCATCGCCGCGGCCCCGACAGTCCGCCTTACCCGGAGGGAACAGGACATCGTCGAGCTGGCCGTGCAGGGCCTTACCGACCGGGAGATCGCGCAGCGGCTGATGGTTTCGGTCAGGACGGTGGAAGGCCACCTGTACCGCACCTATGTTAAGCTCGGGGTCCGCAGCCGCGATGAGCTGGAGTCGGCGCTGCCCAAGTAGGTCCCGGCGCCGGGCAGCTGCCGCTCGCGTCCTCGCCCACTGCCCTCCGGCACCCTGCTGCCAGCCCGGCGTCGGACTCCTGCCCCCCGGCCTGCCCTGCGTCCTGCCCGTCCCGCTGCAGTACCTGGGACCCTGCGGGCATCATCCGCTGCATGCAGGTGGCTTTGCGGCGCCCCGGTAGTGCAGCCGCCCGGATTCGAGTACACCCTACTCGTGTACAGGGTGGCACTGCGGGATTTACTTAAGGAGGCAAAGCAAAGCGGCAGGCTCGAGGCCGCGGAGCAGCCAACAGGACATTGAGCCCTTTCAATTTCCGGTCCGCGATGGACCGGGCACAGACGGGGCCGGCGACGTCAGAGTCTTCTGAGACCGAGACTCTCCCCCCAGCCGTCGCCGGCCCTCTGTTCCCTCGGCTGAAGCCCGGGGCAGCGGTGGCGGCGGCCCCTCCCGGGCGGCCGCCACAGCCGTGTGTGGGACAATTGGGTGTCAGCCATTGACAGCCCAAGGAGTTCGTTTTGGCCTTAGTATCAACGCCAGCCACGCTGGAACGTGCCGTACCTGTCATGGACAACGCCGAGGTGCTGCGAATCCGCAACGACTTCCCGGTCCTCAACCAACTGGTCAACGGACAGCCCCTGGTCTATCTCGACTCGGGCGCTACATCGCAAAACCCCGTGAGCGTCATCGAGGCCGAACAGGAATTCTACGAGCAGCGCAATGCCGCTGTTCACCGTGGCGCCCACCATCTTGCCGTGGAGGCCACCGAAGTATTCGAGGACGCCCGGCAAACCATTGCCGACTTCATCGGTGCGGACTATGCGGAGACGGTGTGGACGTCCAACGCCACGGAAGGACTGAACCTTCTTTCCTATTCACTTTCCACTGCCGGGCTGTGGGCCGCCCAGGGACGCGGTGACCAGGGGCTCAAAGACCTGGCCCTGAACCCGGGCGACGAGATTGTGGTCACAGAAATGGAGCACCACGCCAACCTCATCCCCTGGCAGGAACTGGCGTTCCGGACCGGGGCCACGCTGCGCTACATCCCCATTGACGATCAGGGCAGCCTCCGCATGGACCAGGCTGCGGCAATCATCGGCCCGCGCACCAAGGTCCTGGCTTTCACGCACGCTTCCAATGTCCTGGGGATCATCAACCCGGTTAGGGAACTGACGGCCCTCGGCCACACCGCAGGCGCCCTGGTGGTCCTGGACGCCTGCCAGTCCGCCCCGCACCTGCCCTTGGACGTCAAGGAACTCGGGGTGGACTTTGCGGTGTTCTCCGGCCACAAGATGCTGGCTCCCACGGGGATTGGTGTGCTCTATGGACGGCAGGAACTCCTTGATATTCTGCCGCCGTTCCTGACGGGCGGATCGATGATTACCACCGTCACCATGGAACGGGCCGAGTACCTTCCGGCGCCCCAGCGCTTCGAGGCAGGTACGCAGCGCATTTCCCAGGCAGTGGCCTTGGCCGCCGCTGCCAACTACCTCACTGAAACCGGACTTGACCGGATCCACCGGTGGGAGGCCGAACTGGGCCAGCGCATGGTGGCCGGGCTCGAAGGCATCTCCGGCATCCGGGTCCTGGGCCCCGCCGCCGGGAAGGAACGGATCGGCCTCGCCGCGTTCGACGTCGAGGGTGTCCACGCCCACGACGTGGGGCAGTTCCTGGACTCCCAGGGAATCGCCGTCCGTGTAGGACACCACTGCGCCCAGCCGCTGCACCGCCGGCTCGGACTGACCGCCACCACCCGGGCCAGCGCCTACCTGTACAACACCACTGACGACGTGGACCGCTTCCTTGAAGCCGTTGCCGGCGTCCGGGCCTACTTCCGCGCCTAGCGCAGACCATGAAAGTTGACACATGAGCCTTGACCAGCTGTACCAGCAGATCATCCTGGACCATTCCAAGGCCCGCCACGGCAGCGGGCTCGCCGCCACCGACGCACCCCAGGGCAGCTCCACCGGCCAGTCACACCAGCTCAACCCGGTGTGCGGGGACGAAGTGACCCTCCGGCTTGCCGTCCAGGACGGCAAGGTGGCCCAGATTGCCTGGGACGGGGCCGGCTGCTCCATCTCCATGGCCTCCGCCTCGGTCCTCACCGACCTCGCCGAGGGCATGTCAGTGGCGGAGTTGCATGAGGTTATCGACAGTTTCCGGGAAGTGCTGCGCTCGCGGGGCAAGGTCCATGCCGATCCTGAACTGCTGGGTGATGCGGCAGCGTTCGAAGGAGTGGCCCGCTATGCCGCCCGGGTCAAGTGCGCCATGATTTCCTGGGTCGCCGCCGAGGACGCCCTCAACCAGGCAGCCTGAGCAGCAAAGCAAACAGCCCGGGTCCTCCCTCAGCAGAAGGAAGGCCCGGGCTGTATCGTGTGCGTGGTCAGCCCAGCAGGCCGAGGACGCCGATCACGGCAGTGGCAAGTCCCAGCACCATCGAGATGCTCACCAGCACCACATGGACGGTCAGGAACTTCGTTGCCTTGCCGGCGGCGTCGCGGGCACGCGGATCCTTCATGACGCGGCGCAGGAACTGCGGCCAGACCACCAGGGACCAGACGCCGGCGACGATGAGGACCAGCGCAGCGAAGACCGGAAGTTGCATGGGCTAGTGGCTTTCCAGCCAGGCCTGGGCCTGTGCGGCCTGCAGGTTCAGTGCCTTGGCCACCATCGGTTCGGCCGCATCGGCGATCTTGCCGCCCAGGAACGGGACGGAGGACTTCACGGCGCCCTCCAGCTCCACTCGGGTTCCGCCGGCGTCGGCCACGAGCCGCTGGACGGCGGTGACGTCCACGGGGGCGCCGGCGATCTTCAGCGAGATGTTGCTCTGGCGTGAGCCGTCCGCGGCGGGGGCTTCCCAGTTTTCCACCTGGGTCACCTTGAGGTGCTCACCAACAAACTTGCGGGCGATCTCAGGGAGCCGCGTGGTGGGAAGGGTGCGCACGGACGTGGTGTTGAAGGCTCCTGCAATGTCCCCGTCAAGGGTGAAGGACTCCAGGCTGCCGCCCACCAGCTGGCTGACGTGGCGCTGGAAATCCTCGTTCACCAGCACAGCGGCAACGCTGTCAACGGAGTGCGGAAGGGTGGTGGTTGCGCTCAGCGCCATGGGTCCTCCTGGGACGTGGGGAAAGGATTTACGCCTCCAACATCCTACGGGGTTACCCCGGCCCGGTCCGCATCGGCCAATTTCTGCGCCGCCGCTGTGATGTTCCGTGCCATGGCCGGGAAGATCAGGCTGTGGAAGGGAAGTACGGCCAGCCAGTAGAGCCGTCCGCTCAGGCCTTTGGGGAAGAAGATGGCGCGCTGCCGGTACCGGCTGCCGCCGCCGTCGGGCTCCACGGACAGCTCCAGCCATGCCCGTCCCGGTGCCCGCATCTCAGCCCGCAGCCGCAGCAGCTTTCCGCGCTCGATCCGCTCCACCCGCCACCAGTCCACCACTTCTCCGGCTGCCAGCGTGTGGGGGTGCCGGCGGCCCCGCAGCAGCCCGGCGCCGCCCGTGAGCTTGTCCAGCCACCCCCGGACCTGCCAGGCCAGGGGCAGCGAATACCAGCCGTTGCGCCCGCCGATGCCCTCGATAATGGTCCAGACATGTGCCGGGTCCACGTCCCCGTGGAAGGTCCGCTCGTCGATGTACACCTTGTGCCCTGCCCACTCGGGGTCGCTGGGAAGGGGATCGGAGTCGGCGCCGGCGCTGGCCCAGGTGGTTTCCACCTGGCCGTCCCGCTCCTTGCCCAGCGCCAGGGCCACCGCCGTCCGGTAGGGGGTCAGGCCACCGTCGGGCTGTGGAATGTACTGGTCGATGTCATGCTCGTTGGACACCGCGTCATGCTGCAGCGACTGCACCAGGGGCACGGCCATGGAGAGGGGAATGGGGGTGGTCAGCGCCACCCACATGCCTGCCAGCTTGGGAGCCGGGACCGGCAGCGCCAGCACCACCCGGTACGGCAGGCCCGCTTCCGCGGCATACTCCTTCATCATCCCCGCGTAAGTGAGCACCTGCCGGCAGCCGATGTCGAAGGTCCGGTTGATCGGGCCTTCGAGCGAGGCGGCGGACACCAGGTAATACAGCACGTCCCGTACGGCAATGGCCTCGATCCTGTTGCGTACCCAGCTGGGAGCCGGCATCAGCGGCAGTGTTTCGGAGAGGTGGCGGATCATCTCGAAGGAGGCGGAGCCGGACCCGATCACCACCCCGGCCTGGAACACGATGGCGTCCACCGGGCTGTCCAGGAAAACCTTGCCCACTGCTTCCCGCGACCGCATGTGGGTGGAGAGCTTTACGTCCTGCGGGTGCAGCCCGCCCAAGTACACGATCCGGCCCACCCCGGCGGCGGCCGCGGCCTCCGCCGCGGTGGCAGCCATTGCCTTTTCCTTCGCTTCGAATCCCGCGCCCGCGGCCATGGAGTGCACCAGGTAATAGAAGACGTCGACGCCGGAAAGGGCTTCGCGGAGGGCGTCGCCGTCGTCAAGGCTGCTTTCCACCACCTCCACTTTGTCGCGCCACGGGACCCCGGCGATCTTGTCAGGGGAGCGGACCAGCACCTTCACCTGGTGGCCTGCCTCCAGCAGCCGGGGTACAAGCCGTCCGCCGATGTAGCCTGTGGCACCGGTGACAAGGACGCTCTTTGGTGTTGCGTGCTTGGGTGTTGCCTGGGCATTCATATCGGTCATGCTGGCTCCTGTTCGTCCTGGCACCTGGCGGTCGTGGCCCGATTTCGTCCCTGGTGGTTCGGAGCGGCGGCCCCCTCCGGACTGCTGCACCGGCCAAAATACTCTGACCAAAATACCCAGGCCCAAAGCGCCCACGCTACAGCGCCCGTGCCCTGCCACCCTGCATGTATTCCCACCGGGGTTGGTGCCGCGCTGCCATGTCGTTCCTGCGCGGTAGGCTGGGAGTACCCGGGATTCGCAGCGAATTTCGGGCTTTCGTGTTGCCTGCTTGTCCTTGATGAACACCACAGGAGCTTTCACCATGAGTCTTCCCGGCCAGTCCGCAGCCGGCACATCCAGCACGGGCACCTCCAGCACTCCTTCGCTGGACGGCCTGCGCCGCGCACTTGAGCCGGATACGACCTTCGCGCGCGTCCGCGCCGAGGCCGCCCGGGGCTTTGCCGTCCGCGGCCAGGATTACCAGATCAGTGCTCCGGCCGGCCTGCGCCCGGTGCTGTTGGCCGAGATGGCGGATGGGCTTGCGGCTGCCGCCCAGACAGAGAACCCGGACGGCGCGGGCCCGGGCGTAGTGCTGGCGGTGACGGCGACAGGCCGCGAGGCAGAAGACCTGTCCGCCGCCCTGCGCGCCTACCTTCCGGCGGATTCCGTGGCTGAGTTCCCCAGCTGGGAGACCCTCCCGCATGAGCGGCTTTCGCCCCGTTCCGACACCGTTGGCCGCCGGCTCTCCGTTCTGCGCCGGCTGGCACATCCGGAAAGCTCGACGGCGGGCCGGCTGCGCGTCGTCGTCGCGCCCGTCCGCGCCGTGGTCCAGCCGGTGGTGGCCGGCCTGGGCGACCTGGTTCCGGTCACGCTGAAGGTGGGCCAGGACATTCCGTTCACCGACGTGGTGAGGAGCCTGGCCGACGCCGCATACGCCCGGGTGGACATGGTGACCCACCGCGGCGAGTTCGCTGTCCGCGGCGGCATCATCGACGTCTTCCCGCCCACCGAAGACCACCCCATCCGCGTGGAGTTTTTCGGCGACGAGGTGGACCAGATGCGATGGTTTGCCGTCGCCGACCAGCGCTCGCTGTCCGCACCCGGCATCCACCACCCCACGGAACTGCACGCCCCTCCTTGCCGTGAAATCCTCATCACCCCTGCCGTGATGTCCCGCGCCGCCACCCTGAAGTCCCAGCTTCCTGCCGCGGCGGACATGCTGGAGAAGATCGCCGGCGGCATCGCCGTGGAAGGCATGGAATCCCTGGCCCCGGTGCTGGTGGATGCCATGGTGCCGTTCGTGGACCAGCTGCCGGCCGATTCCATCGCCGTGGTGATTGAACCGGAGAAGGTGCGCACCCGCGCCCACGACCTCGCTGCCACCAACGAGGAATTCCTTGAGGCGGCGTGGTCCACGGCGTCCGACGGCGGGGCGGCACCTTTGGACCTCAGCTCCCAGGCCAGCGCGGCGCTTCATTCGGCCAGCTTCCGCTCGCTGGCCGAAACCCGTTCGTCGTCCCTGGCGCACGGGGTGTCCTGGTGGTCCATCACGTCCCTGGCGCAGGACGCGGAGTTGCTGCCCGAGATCGACGTGCTGAATCTGCACGCCCGGGAGCCCCGCGGCTACCAGGGCGATGTGGCGGAAATGATGGATTTCATTGGTTCGCACGTCCGCGACCAGTGGCGGATCGTGGTGGCCACCGAAGGCCCCGGTCCGGCCCAGCGCCTGGCCGAGCTGTTCCACGAAAACGATATCCCCTGTGCCCGGGTGGACAGCCTTGACCACGAACCCCAGCCGGGCATCATCGAGGTGACCACTGCCGCCGTCGGCCGTGGTTTTGTCCTGGACGGGCTCAAGCTGGGCCTGCTCACCGAAGCCGACCTGCTGGGCCGCACCTCCGCCGGGTCCACCAAGGACATGCGGCGGATGCCCTCCAAGCGGCGCAACGCTGTCGACCCACTGCAGTTGGTGGCGGGGGACCATGTGGTGCACGAACAGCACGGCATTGGCCGGTTCGTGGAACTGATCCAGCGCAGGGTTGCCGGCGGTGGCGACGGCGTGCGCGAATACCTGGTGCTGGAGTACGCGCCGGCCAAGCGCGGCGGGCCCGGCGACCGCCTGTTCGTGCCTACAGACCAGCTGGACCAGGTGACCCGTTATGTGGGTGGCGACACCCCGGTGCTGAGCAAGATGGGCGGCGCGGACTGGGCCAGCACCAAGTCAAAGGCCCGCAAGGCCGTCAAGGAGATCGCCGGCGAGCTGATCCGGCTGTACTCGGCCCGCATGGCCTCCCGTGGCCATGCTTTCGGCCCCGACACTCCGTGGCAGCGCGAACTGGAGGAAGCGTTCCCCTATGTGGAGACGCCGGACCAGCTGACCACCATCAACGAGGTCAAGGCTGACATGGAGAGGGAGATCCCCATGGACCGGCTGGTGTCCGGCGATGTGGGCTACGGCAAGACCGAGATCGCGGTGCGGGCCGCGTTCAAGGCGGTGCAGGACGGCAAGCAGGTGGCCGTGCTGGTGCCCACCACGTTGCTGGCCCAGCAGCACTACGAAACCTTCACCGAACGGTTCTCCGGCTTCCCCCTGCGGGTGAAGCCGCTGTCCCGGTTCCAGACGGCCAAGGAAGCGAAGGAAACGGCGGAGGGCGTCAAGAGCGGCGCCGTGGACATCGTGATCGGCACGCACCGGCTGCTGGCCAAGGACTTCGAGTTCAAGGACCTGGGCCTGGTGATCGTGGACGAGGAACAGCGGTTCGGCGTTGAGCACAAGGAAGCGCTGAAGAAGATGCGCACCAACGTGGACGTCCTGGCCATGAGCGCCACCCCGATTCCCCGCACCCTGGAAATGTCCCTCACGGGCATCCGCGAAACCTCCACCCTGGCTACTCCGCCGGAGGAGCGGCACCCGGTGCTGACCTACGTGGGCCCGTACACGGACAAGCAGACCTCCGCCGCGATCCGCCGCGAGCTGATGCGCGAAGGCCAAGTGTTCCTGGTGCATAACCGGGTGTCCACTATTGAGCGGACCGCGGCCAAGATCCGCGAACTGGTGCCCGAGGCCCGGGTGGAGGTGGCGCACGGCAAGATGTCCGAGAGCCGCCTGGAGCAAATCATCGTGGACTTCTGGGAGCGGCGCTTCGACGTGCTGGTGTGCACCACCATCATCGAGACCGGCCTGGACATCTCCAACGCCAACACCCTGATCGTGGACGGTGCGGACAAGTACGGCCTGTCCCAGCTCCACCAGCTTCGCGGCCGTGTGGGCCGTGGCCGCGAACGCGCCTATGCGTACTTCCTGTACCCCTCGGAAAAACCCTTGGGCGAGGTGGCGCTGGAACGGCTCAAGGCCGTTGCTGCGCACAACGAACTGGGTGCCGGCATGCAGCTGGCCATGAAGGACCTGGAGATCCGCGGCGCCGGCAACCTGCTGGGCGGTGAACAGTCAGGCCACATCCAAGGGGTGGGCTTCGACCTGTACATCCGCCTGGTGGGCGAAGCCGTGGCGGACTTCCGCGGCGAAGCCGTAGAAAAGGCCGCGGAGATGAAGATCGAGCTGCCGGTCAACGCGCACCTGCCGCACGACTACGTTCCCGGCGAGCGGCTGCGCCTGGAGGCCTACCGGAAGCTCGCGGCCGCCCTCACCAACGAGGCCATCGATGAGGTGCAGGCAGAACTCGTGGACCGCTACGGCGAACTTCCGCTGCCAGCCCAGAACCTGGTGGCCGTGGCACGGTTCCGGGTCGGTGCCCGCGAAGCGGGCCTGTCCGACGTTGCGCTCCAGGGCAACTTCATCAAGTTCTCCCCGGCCACGCTGCCGGAGTCCAAGACCATGCGCCTGAACCGGATGTACCCGGGCTCTCAGTCCAAGCCTGCCCTGGACGCGGTGCTTATTCCAAAGCCCAAGACGGCGCGGATCGGGGGCCGGGACCTGCAGGACGCCGAGATCCTGGAGTGGGCCAACGGCGTGATCCGGAACATCTTCTCCGACGCTCCGTTGGCGGTGAGCTAGCACTTGATGGGAGGACACCACGCCGCGTCTGGAGCCGCGGCGTGGGTAGCTGTTGCGTCCACCGGCCCCTACACCCTGGGCTGGTACCCGCTTGATCCCACCGGGATCCTCATCGGGGGCATGGCCACTGCCGGCACGGCCCTGGTCTGCGACTGGGACCACCGTTCAAGCACGGTGGCCCATGCACTGCCGCCGCTGTCCAACGCGATAGCGCGCGGCATTGAAAACGCCAGCGGCGGCCACCGGCAGGGCACGCATTCCATTCTGGGGGCGGCGGCGTTCGTATTCCTGGCCGGCCTGGCATCCCAGGTCCACATGGACACCGGCTGGGGCCGACTGTCCGTCGGCGCCGGCCTGCTGTGCATGTTCCTGATCAACATCGCAGCGAAGGCGCTGAAACTCTTTCCCAAAAGCGGCTTTATCTCGAACTGGATCTTCGCGTTGGTCATGGCCGGCCTGGTCACCGTCTACGCGCCGGAGCAGTGGACATGGCTGCCCACCTCGATGCTGATCGGGGTTGTGGTGCACATCGTGGGCGACCTCATCACCACCGGGGGAGTGCCGCTGCTGTGGCCCCTGGTGGTCCGGCCACCCAAAAAGCTGCGCCGCATGCCCCTGCTGCGGAACGTATGGCGGGCCAACGGCGCCTTGTCCGTACCCCTCCTGGGGCGGGCGGGTTCCAAGCGGGAGTGGCTGGTGCTGATCCCGGTCAGCGCCTACGCGATGGTGGGCATGGCCATGGCCGGGTGGGCCATCGCTCAGCACCACTGGGGCCGTGTGGCCGCTGCGGCGGGTGCCTGGATCAGGCTCTGGTTCTAGCAGCCAAAAAGCAGACGCGAAAACGGGCCCCGGACGATGCGTCCGGGGCCCGTACTGATGTTGCTGCCTGTCCCAACTGGGTGGCAGTACTTGTCGTTATGAAGCCTCAAAACGACAACAACTGCGAGCTACTTGGGTTAGTGCTCGCCGGCTGAGTCAGAGCGGCCGAAGATGGTCTGCGGCAGCCAGAATGCCAGGGCGAAGAGGACCAGGCAGACGGCCATCGGCCAGGGGTTGCCGAGGCTGAGGAAGGACAGCGAGTAGATGGAGCCCAGGAACAGGGCGAAGCAGATCACAAAGAGGACAATGCTGCCCGCGAGGGTGTTTTCGTTCTGCGGGGTACGGACATGTTCCTGGCTGGATGCCGTGTCCCGGCTGGACGGGTTGATCTGGCTGGACATGTGTTCCTCCTCGGCCCCGCGGGGCTTGGTCTGTGGCGGCTTCCGGTTCCGGTCAGTAGGCGGCTGAACCCTGTTCACCCTTGACAATGGCAATTCCGGAGCTGGCACCAATTCGTGTTGCACCTGCTGCAATCATAGCCTGCGCGTCGGCCAGGGACCGTACGCCACCGGAGGCCTTGACCCCCAGGTCAGGGCCTACTGTCCTGCGCATCAGGGCTACGTCCTCCACGGTGGCGCCGCCGCCGTTGAAGCCCGTGGAGGTTTTCACGAAGTCTGCTCCGCCTTCCACCGCCGCCTGGCAGGCCAGCACCTTTTGCTCGTCTGTCAGGAGGGCAGTTTCGATGATGACCTTCAGGATGGCCCCGCCCGCATGCACGGTCTCGGCCACACCTGCGATGTCGTCGGTCAAGGCACCCTTGTCGTTCGCCCGTGCGGCGGCGATGTTGATCACCATGTCCACCTCATCGGCACCGTCCAGCACCGCACCGCGGGCTTCGAACGACTTCACGTCCGTGGGTGTGGCCCCCAGGGGGAAGCCCACCACGGAGCAGGTGAGGACGCCCGAGCCCTTGAGCGCCTTGGTAACAGCCTTGACCCAAATCGGGTTCACGCATACGGACTTGAACTTGTACTCGGCCGCCTCTGCACAGACCTTCAGCACGTCAGCTTCCGACGCTTCGGGCTTGAGCAGCGTGTGGTCGATGTAGGAGGCAATGTTCGCGGCCCCGGCCGCCTCAGGGTTGCCTGCGTGCACGGTGGCTTCGTTGCTCATGATGGTCCTCTCAAAGGGCCTGGCGGCCGGCGTTGACTCGGTTTCGGAAACCATCTTGTCACAGCGGCGCGCACCCAAAGCAGGCACCAGCATGGAGGCACTGCGTGCAGGTGACCCCGTCAGGCAGCCGCCTGCAGGTGACCCCGTCAGACAGCCGCCGGCAGGTGACCCCGTCAGGCAGCCGCCTGCAGGGCCGGCGCAGCCGAAGCGGCCGACAGCAGTTGCGTTGCACAGGTGCCCGCCGCCGAAGCGGCTGCCACCAGCAGCCCCAGCCGCACGCCGTCGAACGCTGCGGCGTCCCCGATCGCCCAAATCCCCGGCACCGAGGTGCGGTAGTCGCGGCTGATGACGATGCCGCCAGCTGCCGCCGTCTGCAGGCCTGCGCTTGCCGCCAGGCCGTCCCGGGAGACGCGCTCCTCCGCTAAAACGACCAGGTCCCCGGTCATGCTGCTGCCGTCTTCGAAGACCACCGCGGATGCGGATACGCGGGAAGCTGGACCGGACACAACGGCAGGGACGATGGCGGCCGGCCGGGCGGTGGTGCGGATGGGACGTACGCCTTTGGCCCGCAGGACTGCCTCGGCCTGTCCTGCCGCCGCACCGGTCCCGACCAGGATTCCCACGGGGCGCCTGCCCAGCTCCCGGGCCACCTTCTGCACGCCCTTTGCGACGCGTGGTGCGTCGTCGATGGTGGCATAGCTCAGGCACTGCGCGGCACCCTCCACCGGGCTGGCCACGGGGGCTGATCCGGTGGCAATCACCAGCTGGTCGTAGGCGAATTCCATGCCGTCAGCAGTGGCCACGGTGCGGTTGGCAGCGTCGATGTGGCTGGCGGGCTGGCCGAACCGGACGGAGACCTGGGGGAGCATGGCCAGCTCCAGCAGTTCCTCGGGGGCGTCGTCGCGGTTGCTCAGCACGGTGATGGTGCCGGTGAACCGGGCCCGGTCCAGTTGCGCCACCAGGGCCTGGGCAGCGGGTCCGGCACCGGCGATGACGATGCGGGTTGCGGTGGATGAGGACTGGGAGGGTGCCGGAGCGGACATGTGCTGGCCCTTTCGCTGGCGGCCGCCGGGCGGCCGGAACTCTGTGATGAGACCCAGCGTAGGCTTGCGCTTTTTCCGGCAGGTTTCCCCGCAGTTGCTGTTTCAGGGCCCTGTGTTCGCCAGTATTTACCGGCCGGTAACACAACCCGTGACACACCTCTCATCCGGCGGCCGCAGGACACATTCCGCCCCGGCGGCACCCCTCGAAACCGGACTAGATGTACTCAGTCAGTAGGTTGGTTGCACCTGCTGATCGGTGGGTTGCCTCCGAGGCTGCCGTGGGGCCGGTGGTTGTTGTAGAAGTCTAGCCAAGGCTGCAGAGCGTCTGTGCG
>NZ_JBHDJA010000032.1:0-39860 GCF_041877125.1 Arthrobacter sp. E44 | reverse complement strand
CGATGGGCCGTGCGTTGGAAGCCCGCTTTGAACGCCTTCGCCATCACCTTCAGCGACCGATTCCCGGCAGCTGAAAACTACTAAAGGAAACCGCCGGATACACCGTTAATGAGATAGTCCCTTTGCGGCCGCGTTCGCCGTCCTGCGCCGGCGCAGGGGGCACCGGTTGTTACGGCCGCGGCGGTGTCGCGGCGTGAGGTTTCACCGTTTGCTCCACACCGGGGTTTCGGGAGGGTGACTGGTGGCCGGTCTGTCGGGCGTGTTTGATGGGAAGTTTTTTGTATTTGGCGCGTCCGAGGACATGGCGGGCCAGCGTCAGGGTTTCGCGGAGTTTGATGGCGGGGAGGTATGCGCGGGTGATGGCGTTGCCGATGGCCGGAAGGGCGGCCGCGTCAGGGTAGAGCATGTACAGGGGTTCATAGCGGGGCTGGAACTTCGCTTTGAATGCCAGCAGGGACCTGAACCCGTAGACAGGTTCCAGGGCCGCGCCGAGCCGGCCTAGGAAGCGGTCGAGACCGCCGGTTCCTCCCGTTTCGGGGGTTTCCACGGTGGATGGTGTGGTGCCGCCCAGCCGGGCCAGTGGTGCTCCGGAGAGACTGATATAGCGGCAGCGCTCGGCTTGGAGGTCCAGGGCTGCGGAGGCGATGAGGAATTCAATGCCGGCACGGAACCCTGTGCTGCGGCGCCGCATGAAGTCCAGGGTCCAGCCTTCGATAGCGCCGTTGCGGTAGACGGGCAGCCAGGAAGTAACGGCGTGGATCTGGTGGGTGTCGTCAATGGCGAGCAGCAGGCGGACGTTGGGGTCGTTGAGTTCGTCCAGGCCGCCGAGGGTGAAGCCCATTTCCGGGACCTTTTTATCGGCTACCCATTCTTCGGAGATTTCCTGGATCTGGGCGGACAGGGTGAGGGGTGCGTCATGGTAGGTGGTCCATTCGGCGCGGATCCCGTTTTTGACCGCGTTGTTCAGGGCCGTGCGGATGTCCTGGAATTTTTTTCCTTTGAAGGACAGCGTGCCCAGTTCCAGAATGGTTTCCTGGGCTACCTGCACGGATCCCCAGCCAAGAGAAGCTGCGTGGTCGCGCAGTTGTTGGGGTACGGAGTAGAAGCACGGTGTCCAGCCGTGACCGGTGCAGAATGCTGTGAACTCCGCCAAAGAGGACTTTCCCTGGTGCCCGGGGCCGACCGGGCCTCCAAGGGTCAGGGCGATCCCGGCGATGGTCCGGTAGGCAATGAAGCTTTCTCCGGTGGCGGAGAACCAGTAGGTGTTCCCCGGCCAGGTTGTCATCCACGACAGGGTGCTGCCCTGCCCTGTTTTCAGAATTTCCCGGGCCCGGGCGGTCCCAGCGACGTGCTGGGCCGGGACCGGGTGCAGGAATGTTTTGAGGATCAGGACGGCGGTGACGGCCCAGAAGACGGTGCCGGTGCCTTCATAGAGGATGACCGCGGGGGTGCTTTGGGGGAAGAACGCCGGGGAGAGATCGAGCAGGTATCCCAGCGGCAGGAACCTGTCGGGAATATCGACCAGCAGGTCAAGCGGCGCCGGAGCGGGCGTGAAGCCGGGGGCCAGGAGGATGCCGGCGAGCAGGTAGACCGAGGCCAGGGCGGCGGCTGTTTTCCCGGCGCTGACCGCGAGGCTCCGGTAGGTTCCTGCCGGGGCGGTGAGGGGGAACAATTTGCGGGTCAGCAGCAGCACCAGCGTCAGTGCCACCGGCAGCAGCAGCGGCAGTATCAGGGCCAACGGGTGTGTGTAGCCGGGGACCTCGATAGGGCCCGCCGCTTCGCCGGCAGCGGTGTTTGGGGACGCCGGGGACAACGCTGCGGCAATGGTGATTCCTGCCAGAACGGACAATGCCAGCTCGATCAGCACGGCGCCGGCCCAGGCGAAGCGGCGCCCCCGCCGCAGCCCGTCGGAGAGCAGCAGCAACAAGAACGACGGGAGGACGGCCATGAAGATCCCGCCGGCACCGGCGCGCAGCTGCAGTTGCGCCCTCGCGCATTCCTTGGCCTGTCCAGGTTCTGTGCAGAGGCTTTGGAGTGTCTGCGGGTCTACGGGCTGGATGTTCGTAAACAGGAACCGCAACACCGAGAGGGGCCCGGCGGCGTGCGGGGCCAGGCCGGCGACGACAGGTCCGACGGCGGACACGGCCACCAGCAGGGCGACCAGGACCCGGCCTTCGTGCCGGGAGGTCACGGGACGGCCGAACCGGGGTGCCCTGCCATGCAGGACCGGGCCGAGGAGGGCGCCGGCAACGGCGGCTCCGAGCCGGACCAAATCCGCGAACCCGCCTGTATAGAGGGCCAGCAGAATCAGCAGGGCGAAGACGGCCAGGCGGATCCGGCGCCGCCAGAGGGTGGACATGGTCGCCGTGCCGGCCATGAGTGCCCCGGTGATGAGTGCACTGGGGCCGAGGAAGAGGTGCCCGCTCATTTCGCGTGTCCAGGCACCCATCACCTGGTGCGCGGCGGCCAGGAAGCCAAGAGCGGCGGCGATTCCCAGGACCTGGGAGCCAAGGGCGGCTGCAGCGAACCGTGCACTGCCCATCCGTGGTTCCAGGGCCAGCCCCACCACCAGGGTCAGGGCACTTCCGAGCAGGTACCCGGTCAGATTATGCGCCCAGAAACCTGAGGCGGGCAGCGCCCACCAGTGGCCGGGCACAGAGTGTGCCGCCGCGGCCACGTTCGGGCGCAGGGTCCCGGACGGGCCGTCGATGAGACTGGACGACACCGCTCCGGCGGCCCAAAAAATGAAAATCCAGCCAAGTGTGGCCGGCGCGCGGCGCAGCTGCCGGAGCGCAAAGGCCAGTGCCCTTGGAATGACCGGTTTCCCGGGCTCCTGAGGGGTCGCAGCCACAGGGTTCCTTTCAACGGAGGGGTAGCACGCTGACACGGGAGTGGCCCTCCAGGGCCTCTTTCCGCCCGGGTTACCCCCGGGTACGGTCCGTGGCCGTGCGGTCTAACTTCCGGATCAGCTGCACGCGGTCGATCCGGGGTGCAATGAGGGTATTCCATACCGGCAACCAGGCCAGGACCGCCGCGGTGCTGATGAACACCGAACCGACCACGTCACTGAGGTAATGGACCCCGAGGTAAAGGCGGGAGAACGCGACGACTGCCGCGAAAAGCGAACCCGCGACCAGCGCTGCCAGCCGTTGACCCTTGCTGCGGGCCAGGACCAGCACGGCGGCGAGGACCAGGGAGACGGCGAAGGCCGTGTGGCCGGAGGGGAAACTGTTGTGGCCTGTTTCAACGACCAGGGACGCTGTCACGTCCCCCGGCGGCCGGGAGCGGCCCACCAGTGCTTTGACCGCAGATGAGGCCAGCCAGCCGGCGGCGACGACGGACCCGAACGCCACCGCCTGCACCGGGTTGCGGCGGACCCCGAGCAGGTACAGGCAGATGACCAGGACGAGCGTCACCGCTCCAACCGGTCCCAGTCCGTAGTGGATGGCTTCGCTCAACCCGGTTAGGGCACTGTTTCGGCCGTGGCTCAGGGCAATGTCCAGTCCCAGTTCCGGTGACACCGGCCCGAAAGACTTCGCCACCATTCCGGCCGCGGCGGTGGTGGCGAAGATGGAGGCAGCCACGGTGACCCACCACCAGGACTGAAGTCCGGGAAATATTGTGCTCCGGCGGGCCGGGGAGGTATCCATGGTGCAGTCCTGACAGTTCGAGTGCTGATGCGCGGGGCGTGCCACCAGCTTGCGGCACCGGCTCTGAGAAGAACCTGAGAGGGGCTTCGACGTTTCTCAGGTTCCGCACAACAGGACTCCGGGATACTGCAACTATCAAAGGAAAGGGGTGCGGACATGCGGGTTCTGCTGGTCGAGGACGAAAAGATGCTGGCCGAGACGGTCCGGCGCGGGCTGGTCAACGAGGGGTTCGTCGTGGATGTCACCCATGATGGTGTCAGTGGTTTGTGGGCTGCGACGGAGAACCCGTACGACGTGATTTTGTTGGATCTGATGCTTCCGCTCAAGAACGGTTACGACGTTCTGAAGGAGTTGCGGGAGCGGCTGGTCTGGACCCCTGTGCTGATGCTGACGGCCAAGGACGGGGAATACGACCAGACGGACGCCTTCGATCTGGGAGCTGATGATTACCTGACCAAGCCTTTCAGCTTTATCGTCCTCGTTGCCCGGATCCGTGCCCTGATCCGGCGGGGCGCGCCGGAGCGGCCTGTCACCCTCACGGTGGGTTCGCTGACGTTGGACCCGGGCAGCCGCAGCGTGCGCCGGGGCGATACCGTCATCGAACTGACGGCCCGGGAGTACGGTCTGCTGCATTACCTGATGCGCAGCCATGGCCAGGTCGTGTCCAAAGCCCAGATCCTCGACAACGTCTGGGATCCGGCGTTTGAAGGCGGCGACAACGTGGTGGAGGTCTATATCGGCTACCTGCGGCGCAAGATCGATGCCCCGTTCGGGCTGCAGACCTTGGCCACGGTCCGGGGCATGGGGTACATGCTGGGCGCCGACCGGCCGGCCGGGTAAAAAACTCCGCCCTTGTCCTGATTGTCCTGGGTCCGTCGCGGTGCCTGAGGCCGCCTGCGGAGGTTCCGGCGCCGGTCGGGCCGGGGCTGGCTTAGGCGGTGCCGGCGTGGAACCGCCGGTGTGTGTGCGGGGCGGCTTCGCCGAATTCGAGTTCCTCCTCGATCAGCCGCTCATCGGTGTGGACTTCCTTGGGGTAGCCGGTGAGGACGTCCAGGTCAGAACCGCCGGGACGGTGAACTGCCGGGGCGGCAGTGTGGGCAGGTGTCGCCGGCGGCAGGATTTTTCCGTGCTCCGCCGCGGACGCCGAGCCCATGCCGAGGCTCAAAACGACGACGACCGCCAAAGCGGTGCCGGGTATGCTGCGAAGGTTCATGGGGACCACACTTCCTCACCGCTGCTGAGGAACCGCTGTGACGATCCGTCCCGCAACCCCGGCTTCCGCGGTCCGGATACCGCCGGCGCCGGGCCGGGGCTCCCGGATGGCTGCGAAGCCGGCCGGACACTTACGGGGTATCCGGCGCCCGCGGGTCTCCCGCCGTGACCGGGTCCTTTGGTTGGCGGGGTTCCGGTGCCGGGGCGAAGCCCAGTTCGAAGCGGCATCCGCCGCCGAGGGTCTCGCCGGTGCGGATCCAGCCGTGGTGGGCTGTCATGATGCCGGCGGCGATGGCCAGGCCAAGGCCGCTGCCGCCGCTTTCGCGGGACCGGCTTTGATCCAGCCGGACGAACCGTTCAAAGATCCGTTCCCGGTCGGCCGCCGGCACCGGCGGGCCGTCGTTATCGATCGTGATCTGTGCCCCGCTGCCGGTGTTGCGCAACGTGATGCCGATCCGGGACGCGGCGTGCCGGTCGGCGTTGTCCAGGACATTGCGTATGACCTGCCCCAGGCGCCGCGGGTCCCCGGTGATCCGGGAGGGTTCGAGGCTGGCTTCGATCCGGCGGGTGCTGGTGGAGCGCAACCGGCGGACTTCTTCGTTCAGGACATCGTCGAGGTCCACATCTGTAGTTTCCAGGCGCAGGCCGCCGTCGTTCGTTTTGGCCAGGGTCAACAGATCCTCGACCAGATACCGCATGCGGGCCGTTTCGCCGGCGAGAACGGTTTTCATGTGTTCCCACGTCGCCCCCGAGGCGTCGGCGGCGGCGATCTCCACACCGGCACTGAGAGTCGCGAGCGGGCTGCGGAGTTCATGGCTGGCATCCGAGACGAAGCGGCGCTGTTCCTGGTCCGAGGCCTGCAGCCTGCCCAGCATCATGTTCATCGTCTCCGCCAGCGCCTGGATCTCATCACTGGTCGGCGGGACGTCAACGCGGCCGTCCAGGTTCCGGGCGCTGATCCCTGCGACCTGGCCGCGGATCCGTTCAACCTGCCGCAGAGACCGGCCCACCAGCACCCAGACCGACACGCCCACAACTACCAGTAACAGCGGGGTGGCTCCGAGGATGAACCAGGCCACGGTGGACACCGTATCCGCCTGGACCTGCACCGTCGCGGCCACGACGACGGTGTAAAGGCGACCGCCGACGTCGGCGCCGGTCGCGACGATCAGGAAATCATCATCATCGCGCAGACTGGGCAGCCCGGACACATCCTGCGTGAGAGTCTGCCCGTGACCGGGCCGCAGGGAAGTGAGGGCAACCGTCTTCGCCGCCGGCACCGAGGCGGCAAAAACCGCCCCGCCGGGAGTAAGGATCTGCACATACTGGCCGGTGTGGGCGGTCGAGACAATGTATTGGCCCGCTTCGGCGACATCCTGCCCGGAGATCTGCGCGATCACATCCGCCGCCTGCCGCCGGGCGGCCGTTTCCGTTGAAGCGACCAGAGAGGTCTGCAGCAACACGAGCAGGACCAGCCCGCCCACGGCCAGAGCCGCCGCAACCACCAGAACCGCAGTTGCCGTGGCGCGCTTGCGCACACCCCACCGCGCGCCGCCGGCAGAGGGCAGAACCCGGTCAGCATCCATAATCCAAGGATGGGCCCGGCACGGTGCAGATACCAAACCCCTCCCGTGGCAGGGTACCGGATCCGGTTCAGCGGGATCTCAACCGGGTTAAGGGTCCTCTCAGGTCCCGCGGGACACACTGGATCCATAGCCCCCCGCACCGGGAGGCGCCGGCGGACCCGCAACCCGCCACGAAAGGAGCCGGACATGAACGTCAAAGACCTGAAAGCCAGGACAAAAATCGTCATCGTCAGCGCAGGAGTCCTCGGCCTGGCCGGACTCGGCATCGGGGCAGCAAACGCTGCCACCCCCTCCCCGTCACCGACCACCACCCAGTCCGTCACCGCGGATACCCCCACCCCGGGTGACACGGCCGACGCGCCGGGCACGGTGGAGAAGGCCACGCCCGGCGACGCCGCCGACGCCCCGGGCGCGGCCGAGGGAACCGAAAAGGCAGACGCCCCTGAAGCCCCCGGTGATACCGGACCGAACGTCGAACAGACCGGTGAGCACACAGATCCGGGCGACGCCCCCGGAACTCCGTAACACCGGGCACCCAGGGAAGAAACCAGCCGGCGCCACGGACCCCCCAGCCCTCACCCCCGGCATACCAGGACCCGCGAAGCACCCCGGCTTCGCGGGTCCTCCTGTCCCCGGTAACAAACCCCCGGCGTCCACAATGTCCTGACCTGTTAGAGGACCGCATGATCACCCTGACCGGAGTGGAGCTGTTGAGCGGGGCAGTCCCGGCCTGCACCGCTGTTGCTGCCGCGGCGGCCGCGCTCTTCCTGCTGATCCGCCGCCGGCGGCGCTGGTGGATGGCCACGGGCGGGGCCTTTCTGGCCGCGGCACTGCTGGCTGCGGGGACGGGCTGGGTTCTGGTCCACGCCGCGGGGGTTTCGGCCCAGGAGCTGCCGCTGCCCGTGACCGTGTGGATGGGGCTCGCGTACTGGGCTGTGCTGCTGGCCGGGCTGAACCTGGCCGGAAGCTCCCGGCGCCGCAGAATCCTGGCACCGGTGGCCATGACGGCGCTGATTCTGGTGGCGGCGTTACAAGTGAACATCTACTACGCCGCGTACCGGACCCTGGGTGACATGACCGGGGCCAGTACCGCCGCCATCGGGGCGCTGCCGCAGGCCGCGCGCGCGGTACCCCGCACCATGCCCGGGCCGGCTCCCGGCCCGAAGACCGGCCCGGTGGCCTCGACCTGGGTGAAACCGCCGGGGCTCCCCGCGACCGGGACGATAAGCTCGGTGCAGATCCCGGGTATCGTTTCAGGTTTCGCTGCACGCCCCGGGTACGTCTACCTCCCCCCGGCCTACCAGGCCCCGTCCCGGCCGGCGATGCCTGTCCTAGTCTTGGTGGCGGGCCAGCCCGGCTCACCGGCGGACTGGATCACCGCCGGAGGAGTAGCAACAACCATGGATGCCTTCGCAGCAGCGCACGAAGGGCTCGCCCCGGTTGTCGTCATCCCGGATGTCAACGGCTCGGCGCCGGGGAACACCATGTGCATGGATTCGAAGATCGCCAACGCCGGCACCTATCTCGCCACCGATGTTCCAGCGTGGATCAAGACCACCCTGAGAGTGGATCCGGTCCCGGCCCGCTGGGCGGTCGGCGGGTTCTCCTTCGGCGGGACCTGCGCCCTGCAGATGGCGGCACTGCACCCGGACATCTACCCTTCCGCGATCGACCTCAGCGGCGAAGCCGAACCCGCGCTGGGCCCGGACCGGTCCGCAACTATCGCCCAGGCGTTCGGCGGCAACACGGCAGCCTTCGATGCGGTCTCGCCCCTGAAGGTCCTGGCCGCCGGGCACTACAGCCACAGCAGGATCTACCTTGCCGCCGGGGCGCAGGATGGAACGTTCTCCGGATACCAGGCCCGGACCGCTGACGCGGCCGCCAAAGCCGGCATGAGCGTCAGGACCGTCCTGGTCCCGGGCCAGGGGCACTCCTGGGAGATCCCCCGACAAACGATGGGACCGGCCCCGGACTGGCTGGCTCCGGCCCTCGGCCTGAGCCGCTGACGCCCGGGGGCTCAAGAACGAGCGTCCGGGGTTCAGGGGTTCAGGCCCGTCCTCAGGTTTCTCTTACCGGCGTCGTCATAAGTTGCGGTGTATGACGGACATGGCAATCGAAACCAGCTCACTGGCTAAGGCTTACGGATCCAAGCAGGCCCTCCAGGCCCTGAGCCTCGAGGTACCTCGAGGGGAAATCTTCGGGCTACTCGGACACAACGGGGCGGGTAAAACCACCACCGTGAACATCCTGACCACCCTGCTGCCGGCTACGTCCGGCACAGCCCGCATCGCCGGCCATGACGTGGCCACCGGCGCTGACCTGGTGCGCCGCTCGATCGGTTACCTGCCGGAGAATGTCCAGTTCTACGACAACCTCACCCTCACCGAGAACCTGACGTTCTTCGCCAGGCTCTCCGGGATAGCGGCCCCCGCAGCCCGGATCGAAGCGGCCCTTGAGGCCGTGGACTTCACCGGCCACGGCCACGAGAAAATGTCCACGTTCAGCAAAGGGATGCGTCAACGCGCCGGCATCGCCCAGGCCATCCTGCACGAACCGGCGGTGCTGTTCCTGGACGAACCGACCTCCGGGCTGGACCCGCAAGGGGTGGCCAACCTGCGGGAAATCATCATCGGCCTCAACCAGTCACTGGGAATGACGGTGTTCATGAACACCCACCTCCTGGCCGAAGTGACCAAAACGTGCACCAGCATCGGAATCCTCAGCTCAGGGCGGCTGATCTACCAGAACTCCGTCGCGGCCACCCTCGGGGCCTTCCCCGACCAGGCATCCCTGGAAGACATCTACCTCCACATCGAAGCCGGCACCCCGTCATGAATCCCTGGGCCGCCACCGTCAGTCATGAACTGCGCAGCGCCGGACGTGAACGTCTGCCCCAGTTGCTCCTGGCCGTGTTTATCGGCATGACCGCAGTCTCGGCGTTCATCGGCTCGGCCGCGAAGGCAACCGTCACGAACGTGTACAACTCAGCCGCCGGCCAGGGACTGACAAGTGCCCCTAACCCCTTCGGCAACGTCCCGGCCCTCTACTACGCCCGCAATACCGTCATTTACATCCTCCTGATCGGGGCTCTCCTGGCCGTTGTGACCGGTGTGCAGTCCGGGATGCGGGACCGGCGTGCCCGGACGATCGACCTGGTCCTGACCCGGCGCCTGTCCCCGGCCGGGTACCTGGCCGCGAAATTTACCGGCATCAGCCTGGGACTCCTGGGCGTGCTGGCGGCCTCGGCGCTGATAAGCATGGCCTCCATCAGCGCGGTCACCGGCAGCATCCCGGCACCCGGCCAGCTGCTCCGGCTCACCGCCCTCTTTGCCCTGGCATGGATCTTCCTGCTCTTCTTCGTGGCCCTGGGCATGCTGGCCGGGCTCCACGCATCCAGCTACACCGCCGCGCTCCTGGTTCCCATCGTGGTCTGGAGCGTCATTATTTTCGTCCTGCCCCTGCTCGGCACCGCCGTTCACCCGGTCTCGCTGTTGAACCCGGTGACACCTCCCGCGGCCCCGCAGACCGGGATCTTCGCCGTCACCGGCTCCCTCACCGGCCCCCTGTCCCTCGGGGAGCAGTTCAAACACGTCGCTTCGATCCTGCTGCAGGACCCCCAGGCCAGCGGCACGATGACCGGCGGGATCATGGTCATCCTGGCCTTCCTCGCCGTCGGGGTCACCCTGATCGTCCTGACCGGCCGCGCGAGCATGCGAAAGGAACTCCATGACTAGCCTCCTCACGCTCTGCGGGAAGGAAATCCGGGACTTGTCCCGAAACCGTTCCATGCGGCTGCTGATCACCTTCCTGGCCCTCATCGTCGTGCTCTCCGTCCTCGTAGCGGCCGCAGACTTCCGTGCCAAAACCGCTGACTACACCAGCTACCTGGCCGCCCTCAAAGCCAGCGGCGGCACCGTCACCGCACCGCCCCCGGACCTCTTCCCGCTGCAGATGCTGCGGGCAGCGACGGAGTACCTGGAAATCGTCGGGGCACTCTTCGCCGTGATCCTCGGCTACGGACTGATCGCCAAGGAAAAAAACAACGGCACCCTGCAACTGATCTTCACCCGTCCCCTGGGACGCCACAGCTTCGCCGCCGGCAAAATCCTGGCCGCCTTCACCATCTGGGCCGCCGTCACCGCAGCCCTGTTCTCCGTCATCACCGGGGCCCTGCTCATCGCCGGCAACGCCCCCCTGACCGGCACAGACCTCACCCGACTAGTACTCGCCGCAGCCCACACCACCATCTACCTGACCATGTGGTCGCTCGCCGCGCTGGCCCTGGCCGCCCTCACCCGGACCCCGGCCACCGGCCTGGTACTGGCCCTGGTCCTCTGGCTCATCGTCGTTCTGGTGATCCCCCAGATCGGCGACACCATGGATCCGGACAACCAGATCCCCGGAGGGCTGTTCGCAAGCCTCCAAATCGACAAAGCACACGAGCACGCCGTTATGGCCAACTTCACCGGCTACGAAACAGCCCGCGACCTCATCGAACAAACCTCCCTCACCAAACAATACGAACGCCCCCTCTTCGCCTGGCTCGGTATCAAAAACCAATACAACCAACAGAGCCCCGCCTATGTATGGGCTCAGACCTTCAACCACACCCTCTGGCTCCTCGCCGGCTTCACCGCAGCAACGGGCTCCGCGGTCCTGGCCGCCACCCGGCACAAACTCCTCCGAAAGGCCTAAGAACAATGAAAACGCCCGCCCTTAAAAAAATCCTCCCTCTGGCCCTCATCGCCATCGCCATCCTGGCCGCCATCCTGATCTGGCAAGGGGCCTCCGGCCCCGGCAGCCCCACGGCCGGCACCACCGGCACCGCCGCGGCCGGCCCCGCAGCGACCGTACTTCCCGTGACAAAAAACCCCATCACCGCCACCGGGACCGCCACCGGACTGACCATCAGCAAGGCCAAGGCCGAAGACAACACCGACCCTCAAACCAACGCCGCAGTCCCGGACCGCCTTCAGTTCACCCTGAGCAACTCCACCCCCGCGCCGCTTACCGGCCTGGAGGTGTACTACACCATGAAAGACACCGCCACCGGACAGACAGAGTCCTACTACCAGAAACTCGACGGGCTGACCCTGGCACCTGATACGTCAGCGACAGTGTATTTCGACAACGCCACCGGCACCGGGCACTACCCGGAGAACAAATACAGCCTCTACCGAACCTCCACGAACGAAGTAAAAATCAACGTCGAAGCCGCCGCACCCGGACTCGCCCCGGTCACCGCCACCGCCACGAAAGCCAAAGGCACCGGAGAAAAAATCGACTAACCCCCTACCGGTCAAGCACTGGTGCAGGAATAAGACTCAGGACGCCCTCAGGAACCGCCAGCCATGCTGGTAGTACCGGAACGAAACCGCAGGAGGCACCATCATGCAGATCCCTACTAGCCCGAAACCGGCTGCCTGCCCCGGACCTCCGCGCCCGGCGGACCGACAGCAGAGGGCCAGCTCATGACCTGGATCATCGACGCCGTCCGCAACGCCGGGCCCCTGCCCGCCTACCTGATTATCAGTGCGCTGGTCTTCGCCGAAGACGCCTTCTTCATAGGTTTCATCCTGCCCGGGGAAACCGCAGCCGTCCTCGGCGGGGTCCTGGCCAGCCAGCACCACCTGCAGCTCTGGCTGGTCCTGGTCCTCGTCATCGCAGCCGCTATCGGCGGGGACACCGTCGGATACCAGATCGGACGCCGTTTCGGATCCCGAATCCTGGAAATCTCCTTACTCCAAAAACGCCGTGCCGGGCTGGACCGCGCCCGGGACCTGCTTGCCCGCAAGGGAGGATCCGCCGTGTTCCTTGGCCGGTTCACCGCGTTCTTCCGCGCTGTCATGCCCGCCCTTGCCGGGCTCTCCAACATGCCCTACCGCCGGTTCCTGGCCTTCAACATCGCCGGCGGCGCTACCTGGGGTGCCGCCGTGGTCCTCGCCGGCTACTTCGCCGGAAGCGCCTACCTCACGGCAGCCAAAACTTTCGGCCCCACAGCAACCATCGCCCTGCTGGCCGCCCTCACCGCCGCCGCGGCCGCGTGGTACGTTCGAAAAAGGACCAAAGCCAAACCTCCGGGCGGCCCAAAGCAACACCTCCGGCCGCCACGTATCGCCCGGCACGGCGGGACCACCTAAACTCCCGCCACGGGCCGGAGGCCGGCACCAGTCAAAACCTGCACAATTCAGGGATCGTCATCGATGACGCGTACAGACGGCCGCCGCAACTGACCACCCAAGCGCGGCAGGGACAGGCGACCGGCCGGCCGCACGGCCCCGCCCGTCCATGCGCGGACAAAAGATCAAAACCGATTAGCCGAAGCGTCCGCATCGAAGAAGAAGAAAAAGAAGAAGGATAACCCCATGAGTTCTCAGCAACCCCGGACTGCACTGACTGAGGCAAATGCCAGCCACGCAGAACGTGATGACGACACCTCCATGACACTGGACTCACAGGCGGAGGACATTATCCGGACCGTCCTGTCAGGAACGGACCCAACAGCCGCACCCGCCAGGCACCGGCTGCGCAGTCTGCTCGCCGTCCACCCCGGCGACCACATCGCTGTACTCAGACACCACCTGATCCAAACCCGCGCACCGCTGTCTCCGCCTCCGGACCGGGCCGCCGTAAACCAACGCCCGGAGATGCGTCCACGATTCATCACCACAACCGACGGGGAACGGCCATGACATTGCACCCGGAAACAGCACTCCGCCCCGGCTCCGCAGCAACCTCTCCGAACAGCCGCTACCGGCTGCTCTATCAAACGGACGGGAACCTCGTCCTTTATGGCCCCGACGGGCCCCTGTGGGACTCCGGGTCCAACGGCCGCGGTGCCGGGGCATGCATCATGCAGGCCGACGGGAACCTAGTCCTATACGGCCCCAATGACGAATACGTGTGGGACACCGAAACCGACAACAACCCCGGAAGCCGGCTCGTCATCCAGGACGACGGAAACGCAGTCATCTACCGGCCCGACGGTTCCCCGCTGTGGGCTACAGAAACATGCCAGCCGCCAGGCAGCGCCGACTCCCACGTCCTGCAGTCAGGATCAACACTCACCCCCACCCACGGAATCAGATCCGCCAACGGGCTCTACGGACTTCTTTACCAGACTGACGGGAACCTCGTCTTTTACGGCCCCGACGGACCCCTGTGGGACTCCGGGACCAACGGCCGCGGCGCCGGGGCATGCATCATGCAGCCCGACGGGAACCTAGTCCTCTACGGCCCCCACGACGAATACGTGTGGGACACCGAAACCGATAACAACCCCGGAAGCCGGCTCGTCATCCAGGACGACGGAAACGCAGTCATCTACCGGCCCGACGGAAACCCAACATGGGTAACGGGAACCCACTAAGGGCCGCAAGAGGGCGGCATTCCATACCCGTCACTGGCCCTGCGAACAAAATCGCCGGCGGCGGCCCGCCGGCAATCGTAGGGTGGAAAAGACACCCGCCTCGACCACATGGCCGCCAGGGCACCTCGCGCCAGGAAATCGAGCTCCAATCCGTGGCCCTGCAGGGGAGACGCGCCGGTACAGTCTGGAGGCTGACTCAGAGTGGAGTGCAGGAGCCGCTGGCCTTTGCCGCACGAACGATAAGTGGGCACAATTTCTGCTCCGAATGCGAAGCACAGCCACCGGCCTCCGGGCAGCCACAAAAATGCCGTAGTCACCGTCCACTGGAAAGTGGACGGTGCCAAAGTACACCACGTAGATTCGCGTGTATCCGATATGCCCTTCGGGGCCGGATCCCCGCCCCCAGGTGCAGGGTGCGGTGGAAGCCACTGAAGCAGTCCGGTGGAAAGAACGCACACGCGCAGAATGAGGCGATATGCCCACCTCACACATCACGCAATTTCTCCTGGAAGCAACAATTCCGGACCAGACTCAGGAACCCCTCGGGTCCGACTGCCTCTACGGGCTCTACACCAGCTGGTGCATTCTGCATCGCATCAGCCCCCTCGAGGCCCGCCACTTCCGCGACGCGCTCCAACACCACGGAGTAGAACCAGGCAAGACTCGACGAAGAATCGCAGGTCCCGCCGCCGCCGACTACATAATCTCCAGCTACCCGCCGTTTTCCAGCAACGCTCTATAACGACCACGTACCGGCACCACGACCGCGCACCGCTCGCCTGCTGACCCCCCCCCACCCCGACATCGTCCGCGCCGCCGGCACGTTGGGCGGAGGCCACCGAGCGATGACAGGTTCCGCCGACTGATCAGCACGACAGCGGAACAATTACCGCCCGGCCGCGCCGAACCATAGGCTTAGCCTTCACGTTCCCCATTCACCATCCGGCAGGATGCCATGGCTGCGCAGGCTCCAACAGAGTCATTCATCCCATCACCGACCGTCAGTGCGTTCCATCTGGGACCGCTGACCATCCACTTCTACGCGCTGTGCATTCTTGCCGGCATCGCACTCGCCCTCTGGCTCGGGTCCCGGCGCTGGCAGCAGCGCGGCGGCCAACCGGGTCAGGTGCTGTGGACATCTGCCTCTGGGCGATTCCGGCCGGACTCATCGGCGGCCGGATCTACCACGTCATCACCGACCCCGAACTGTATATCCTCCCCGGTCGGAACCCGTGGAACGCCCTCGCCATCTGGGACGGCGGCCTCGGTATCTGGGGTGCCGTCGCCTTTGGCTGCGCCGGCGCCGGGATCGGCTGCCGCAGGCTGAAGGTCTCCTTCGTCGCTTTCCTGGACGCCGTCGCCCCCGGCGTCCTCTTCGCCCAGGCGCTGTGCCGCTGGGGAAACTGGTTCAACAACGAACTCTACGGCGACCCCAGCACCCTGCCATGGAAGCTCCAGATCCACCAGGTGGACCCTGCCTCCGGGATCGCCGCGACGGACGCGTCCGGGGCGCCTGTGGTCTTAGGATTCTTCGAGCCGACGTTCCTGTACGAGTCGTTGTGGTGCGCCTGGCGGGTGACTTCTAGCTCGGCGCAAAGTCCACTGACCGTTGTTTCGGGCTCGCCCTGGACATTGAGCGCGGAATTGGTTTTGTCAGCCTCACCGACTCGATCGACACCACCACCGCCTCCGGACGCTTCTTCTTCAACGTGATGGCCTCCCTGGCGCAGATGGAACGCGAGCTCATGGTCGAACGCACCCAGGCGGGCCTCCAGGCAGCGCGCGAACAGGGCCGGGTCGGCGGACGCAAGCGTGTAATGACTGAGGCCAAGATCCGCTCAGCTCGGAAGCTCCTCAGCTAGGGAACGCCGCCCAAGGAAGTTGCTGCCAGCCTCGGGGTCTCGGTGCCCACGCTGTACCGCTGGGTCCGGGCCTCGAACCCTGAAGCAGTTGCAGTCCCGCAGCTCGGTCTTTGGTGCAAACGACTGTTGAATAAATGCATGACGGTGCAGACGACTTCTGAAACTGACGAACGTAGCGGCGCGTTTCCTGGGCACGGTGATCGACCGTCTATCGGGCCCGCTGCGCAGGAAGGGTCAGCCTGACTCTCCCGCTCGTGTCTGCTATTTAGTTGACGATACTGTTGCGTCGTGACGAACAGCTATGACCAAAGCGATTTGAACATCTACGGTGCCGAGGATGACTTCGAGATGGACGCCATCCTCGATGCGCTGGACGAGGCGACTTCGTCGATAACGCTCGACTCCGCTGAGCCTGCGGGCAAGGATTGGAGTCGGCTCCTTGCGGCGCCGAGACGTGCTGCAAGTGGCCTGACCCGCGCGGATCTGCCGAATGAGCCGGGGGTTTACCTGTGGTCGCGTGGTGGGGTTCCGCAGTATGTCGGTACGGCGACGAGTCTGCAGAAGCGGCTCTCGACGCACCTTGGCGGAGGTGTGAGCCTTGCGGGATCTTCGTTGCGTCGGAATGTATGTGAGCTGCTGTTTCAGATCCCGCCCAATGTCACGGGCAATCCGAACCGGCAGAAGGTGACGACTGGGCAGGCGACAGCGATTCGGAGCTGGCTGCTGGGCTGTGATGTTTCCTGGCTCCGAGCGCGTACTGAGCGTGACGCTGCCGCGTTGGAGGCTCGGCTTCGGCATGTATTTCGGCCGCCGTTGAACCGGGTGTAGCCCTCAAGCTACGGACAGCGAGGCCATTCGCGCCTATCGGGCGATACCGCATCCCTAATCGTGCGTGTCTAGGTAGGTCCTGGATCGTGGAGTGATCCTGCCTCAAGCCGACGCGCGAAGTTCGACAGTGCGTGGCTTTGGAGCTTGCGGTCTGCCCCAAGCGCTGCGGCCGCCGCTACCTGCAGGGGTAGAGATGCGCGGTACACCTTCGCTCGTGCCAGCACGTCTGCGTCCACAATGTCCCCTACTTTGGCCGCGCCGTAAAACCCGATGAGGGGAGCAACATCGATAGCAGGGTCTGCCACACACGCATTGTCAAAGTCGATAAGGCCTGGTACGCCGCAGTCGTCCCACAAAATGTTGTGCGGACCGAAGTCACCATGGACGAGAGAAGCGGTCACCTCTTCCTCGAGACTCAGAACCTCCCGCACCACGATCTGGGCAGCTTTCCGCACGTGAGTGCCGGCATCTGCCGTGATGCGCTCAACGACGTCAGGCCAGGAGTCCCCGCCGCACCAGGAGCGTACGGGAGGCAACCCTGTCGGTAGTTGCGCGCATTGAAGGTCATTGAGGATAAGGGCAAAATCGTCCCGGACCTCGTGCCACGGCCGATCCGCCCTGTGGGCTCCCGCGACGACGGTGCACGCCATCGCAGACCAGGTGTCACCGGTCAGTGTCCGCAGGAGCGTCGGGATGCGGGTCTTGAGCCCGGAACTGCTCACGGCGAGGAGCGCAGCGCTCTCACGGGCGATCTGCGCCTCATGGTTAGAAGCAAACGACACGCGCACGACGCCGGTTGAACCCAGCACCGCGACATGATGAAAAGCTCCATGACTGTAGACGGGGCTCGTCCACCCCAACTCTGACCAAACACGCCGAAGAGCCGACCAAGCCGCGGAGGCGTCCCGCTCAAGAGTGCTCATATCCAGCAGTCTGCCATTACACCGAACGTCCCGCTGAGGGGTCCTTTAAGGGACACCACCTGAACCGTCTGCCCCCGCAACGTGGGATGAGGGCGGTTCCGCGGCGGCGTAAAGGGCGTTGAGTTGGCGGTAGAGGGTTCGGGCGATGTAGCGCTTGAGGGATCTGCGGATTTCGCGGTAGCTGCGGCCTTCTTGGGTGCGTTTGGCGACATAGTCCCGTGTTCCCGGGTCGTGGACCATCCGGGTCATGGTGATGGTGTGCAAGGCTCGGTTGAGGCGCCTATCACCGCCCCGGTTGAGCCTGTGCCGGACCGTGTTACCGCTTGAGGCCGGCAAAGGATTCACCCCTGCCAGGGAGGCGAAGGCAGCTTCGCTGCGAACCCTTCCCGGATGCGACCAAGCTGTCAGGACTGTAGCCACTGAGACAGCCCCGGCGCCCACCATCTCCAACAGCGGCGCCGCGGGGCTTTCCTGGATCAGCTCTGTCATGCGCTTCTGGTTCGCAGCCAGCTGAGTGGTCACTTCGAGAACGCGGCGCGCCAACCGAACTGCTTCCCCGCGCGCGATCGATAATTCGATCGGCTCCCGCCGTTCCCGCCATCTGGTGATCGTCGCGATCTGAGCAGGAACCAGAGGTTTACGAGCGTCGATTCCCAGATCATGTGCCCGGAGTAAGGCGAGGAGTGCGTTGGCATTCAATGTTCGGTCCCGGGTCAACTGATCCCGGGCCGCGCTCAGAATCCTGAGTCCGGCACGGGTTCCTTCATCCCGGCGCGGGGCTCGAAGCTGGGACTCCTCCAAGGCCAGGACAGCGGTTCCGATGGCGGCGGCGTCCAGCGGGTCGGATTTGCCGATCGCCCGGCGACCTCGGGCGTTCATCCGTGGAGCTTCGGCGAGGTCATAGCCGGCGTCGGTTACTGCCCGGGCCAGACGTGCCCCATAAGTGCCGATACCCTCAATCGCCCAGAGACACGCCATATCGCCGTCTGTCCGTCGGCCTACCCAGGCAAGTGCGCGGGAAATCCCTGCCGAGGTGGTCGGGAACTGCTCGCAGGCGACTTGTCGCTTGGTACTGACCTCGATGATGGCGTACGTGTGGGTGCGGGCGTGACAGTCCACGCCGATGACGAACGGGCGGGTCTGCGCAACGATGGTCAACGCTGCCACCCTCCTTCCTTTCGAACGGACAAGAACGGCCGCATGACGGCCGGCATTGAACCCGGCAAGAGTCACTTCGAGGCAATACTGTGATGAGCCACAACCTGCAAAGGTTGGGCAAGCTTCTAATCAAGCCAACGACGTGGGACAGGCCAACGCCGGCCGCTCCACCCAGTGCGGACAAGTCGGGGGAAACGCACCCTAAGGGGCAAGTTGTTTTTCGAGTCACGCACCAGGCAGAACGACCGGCACCAACACTGCCAGCTAGTCCCAGACCAACCACGTCAAGACTCACAGTTGTTTTGGCTGCTGGCGAAGCTTGCGGAGCTGTGGCCGACGGAGGCCTGTCTACCCATCGGGCAAGGGGCGGGAAATTCCCGGAGGAAATCAGCGACGAAGGAGCGCCGCAGGGACATTTCCTGCACCGCAGGCCCCGACGAAGGAGGGGCTAGACCGGCCGGAGCGGACACGTACAATCCGTCAGGACAGCAGCCAGAACTCTTTCAACAACCAGGGCCAGGGGCGGCGGAGCCCTGCGGAGCCGGCACTGGCCCCAACAGCCGGCCGCGCCAGCGGACGCCCTTTCAGCGGTTAAAGGGCTGAGGCAGGCCCCTTAGGGCCGGCCTCAGTTTTTCCCTCAGCAAAAGGAAAACCAGTGCTGCAGCGTCATCGCCGCGGAAATTTACAAGTCGAGCGGGGACTTCTCCCAGGAGATATCAACGATGGGCGCGCCTGGCTGCGGAATCGTCAACATCGAGAGCTCGAGGATGTCCTGGGCATGGGTCGCATCCGCAGGTGCGGCGTCGTCGTCCGTAAGGATGTACTCGTGGCTCATGTGCTGCCCCCAGGCTCTTAGTGGATGGTGTTCCTTTTCCACTGTAGCCCGGCGCCCAGCTGGTTCACGCTTGTGGTGCTGCGCCCGCGGCAGCGTGAGCGGCGGCCGGAGGAGCGAATGCGGGGGAGGCCGCCACCGCACCCAAGGGGCCGGACCGGTTTCCCGGCCCAGCCCCCACCCGTTTAGCGGTGCCGTTTGTAGGCTGTGTCCTGGTTCTTTGCGACGGGGGCGATGGTTCCTCGGCTGACCAGCTGGTCCATCAGTTCGGCGAGCCGGTAGCTCGGTGTGTCAGCCAGGGCGAGCTTGAAGTGGTCTCCGGCTACTGATGATTGGCCTTTGAGGTACGCCAGCCAGCCGATCAGGGTCAGCAGGGGCGCCCGGTACCCTTCGGGCGCGGCGTCGATGAGGTCGCGGGCGGTTTCCTGTGCCCGGTCCACGCGGTCCCAGTCCGGGGTGATCCCCTCGCCCACGAGCAGGTTCCCGCTTCCCTCGGCGTCCGGCAGCTCCGGGTCGATCACGTTGCAGAACAACGTGTCGCGCAGGTCGGGGCGCTGGAAGCACGCCAGCAGCTCCACCGCGGTCTCCGGGTCCATCCATCCGTCCCGGGTCAGGGCCTGGGCCCAAAGTTCCCGCCCCGGAGTCAGCTCCGCGCCGAGCACTCCCGGGAGCGCGTGACGGATCTGCTCCTCCCTGTCTTCCGGGCCAGCGAACGACGGATAGGTGGTGCCGGGCGTCTTTTGGTAGCTGCTTCCTCGGAACACCAGTTCGGCGTTCAGTTGCCCGTCGGTGATGGATTCCAGCGGTTCGGGCGGGCAGCATCCGGCGTCGCTGTCGCACAGCAGGTTTTGCCAGTGCGACGGGGTGACCAGCCAGGCGTCCTGCAGCGGCGTCCCTGCGTTGTCCAGCGCCTCGATGACGGCCTCGACGTGGTCGTGGAACGGGCGCTCCTTCCCGGGCGCGGGGGTGGTGGCCGTGTAGATCGCCAGCAGCACCGCCGTGGCCTGCGTGTCAAGTGCGAGATACTCCCTCATGGAGGCGGCGAAACTCGCGGGGTCCGCGGACGCGGGGGCGTCCACGCGCAGTGTCGCGCCGAGGGTCTTGCCCCGCATGGTCAGGAACACAAAGGATTCACGCGGTACGAACCCGAGGGAGTGCGGGATGAAACCGAGGATGTCGGCTGGGCTGGAGATGCGGATTGCGTCAGTCATGTTGAAAGTCCTTTGCTGAGGATTAGGTGGGTGGGGCGGCTGTGGTGACCGGCCAGCGTTCCCTCTCCCCCTTGTTGTTTTGGCTGCTGGCGAAGCTTGCGGAGCTGTGGCCGACGGAGGCCTGTCTACCCGCAGGGCAAGGGGCGGGAAAGTCCCGGAGGAAATCAGCGACGAAGGAGCGCCGCAGGGACATTTCCTGCACCGCGGGCCCCGACGAAGGAGGGGCTAGACGGGCCGGAGCGGACACGTACAATCCGTCAGGACAGCAGCCAAAACGGTAGACAGAACAGGGCCAGGGGCGGCGGAGCCCTGCGGAGCCGGCACTGGCCCCAACAGCCGGCCGCGCCAGCGGACGCCCTCTTCCTGGTGAGCGCTGCGAACCATCGATCAGCACCCCGGGTCTACTTTTCGGGCTCCGTGACTTCGGCGGCCGCGCGCCCCCGGTCATCGGCACTGCGTGTGCGAAATGGCGGTCCGCCGCCGCCAACCCCAAGCGGAAGCCGGCCATGACGGCGGACCGCCCGCGGTGACCGCCCCACAAAAGGGACGGCCACCTGACGGGCTTAGCCTGCGAGGAGTTCGGCCAGTTCGGCCGCGTCGGAGACCAGCACGGCCCCGCCTTCCTTCAGGAGCCGATGGCATCCGGCCGAGTTGGCGCTGTGCACGCTCCCGGGGACGGCCGCGACATGCCGGGCAATGGTCTCGGCATGGTGGGCGGTGTTCAGCGCCCCCGAGCGCCAGCGGGCTTCCACGACACAGGTCACCCCTGCGAGGGCGGCAATGATGCGGTTCCTCTGGAGGAACCTGTACCGGGTCGGGGCGGAACCGGGCGGCAGCTCTGAGAGGGTGAGGCCGTTGCCGCGGATCGCAGCAGCGAGGTCAGCGTTGCCGGACGGGTAGTCCCGGTCAAGGCCTCCGGCCAGTACCGCGAGGGTCGCCGGGCTCTCTCCGGTGCTTCCGGCCAACGCGGCCCGGTGGGCGTGCGCATCAATGCCGTAGGCAAGACCCGAGACGATGCAGATTCCACGTTGCGCCAAACCGTATGCCATGTCGCCTGTAACGGAGGCGCCATAGCTGGTGGAATCCCGGGAACCGGTCAGGGCCACGCACTGGGACGGTGCCGGGATGCCGTTATCGATGTTGCCCCGGTACCAGAGCCCGTACGGGGCGTCGGGCAGGTCGTCCAGGCCTTCCGGCCAGTGCTCATCCCCTGGGATGAGGAACCCGCCGCCCAAGCGTTCGATGGTAGCTAGGTCCTTTTCCGGGTCCAGCTCCGGTACCCGGGGCGCCCAGCGTTTCAATGCGTCGGCCAGTTCTTCGGCGGTGATTTCCGGGAGGGTGTGGGCGGGCTGCGCGCCGGTGGCAAGCCGCCGTGCGGCGTACGCGCCGAGCCTGCCCACGAGGGCCCGGCCGATGCGGTCTCCGGGTTCGAAGAGGCGGGTCAGGGCTGCGCGTGCAATGCGATCGTTCATGGTTTCTCTCGTCCTTTGCTGAGGATCCGGTGGGCGGGGCGGCTTTGGTGACCGGCCAGCTTCCCCCTCTCCCCCGGGCGTTTTTGCCTGCTGGCGGAGCATCGCGTAGCTGTGCCCGACGGAGCCGGGGCAACCCGAAGGGCAAGCAGCGGATGGGTTGTGGGAGGAAATAAGCGAAGCGCCGACACAAGGCATCGGCTGCGCAGCCGTCCGCAGGACAGTTGAGCCGGTGGAGCGGGCACGTACGATCCGCAGGAATCTCAATGATGTTGTCAACGGATATTGGCAGTGCTGCTCGGGTGTCCCGGCCGGTTGGTGGCCGGGACACCCGAGCGCTTCTAGTCCGTCCAGCCGGGGTAGGGTTTACGGTCCTGGTCGGGCAGTTCGGCGGCTGTGGTGGGGAGGTTGTCGGGGCCGTCGGACTGGCCGGAGGCCCAGTGGAAGAACACCTCGGCGGTGATCGCTTCGAAGCAGGCGTCTTGGGTCCGGAACCAGTGGGCGGCGGTGTCGCCCTCGACGTAGGTTCCGTAGCCGAACAGTTCCCCGTTCCGGTCCCGCGTGCGGGCGACGGCCAAGATGATGTAGGGCCACGCTCCGGCGTCCCAACCCTCGCTGGCCCAGTTCGGCAGCACCGACCACGCGGTGCCCTCGAGGGTGTCCATCCAGTCGTACCCGTCTCCTGTCCGGTCATCGGCGGGAAGGGCCGGGACGGTCACCGGTTCGGCGCTATCGGCTGCGGCCGTGCGGGTCATGATTTGGATACTCATGAGGTGATGCTCCGTTTCGCTCGGGCGGGGCGGGTGCCGGAAGTGCCGGTTTCCCTCTCCCCCACCATGTTTTTTGCCTGCTGGCGGAGCAGCGCGTAGCTGTGCTCGACGGAGCCGGGGCAACCCGAAGGGCAAGCAGCGGATGGGTTGGGTGAGGAAATAAGCGCAGCGCCGAATCCAAGACAGCCGTTGCGCGGCCGTCCGCAGGACGGTTGCGCCGGTGGGGCGGGCACGTAGGATCCAACGGACAGCCGCAAAAAAGAAAAAATGCTTGTGCTGTCCGAGCGCAGCGAGGACCTTTTCCTTTCCCGCCGCCTCTCAGCGTCCGACGTCTCCGTAGGGGGTTGGAGTCGAGCGATTCACGCAGCCTGAGCTCTTTCGGCACGGGGACCAGGGACCGGGGGTGCAGGTCACGTGGCAGTGAGGGCCGGTCCAAAGCCTCAACCACCCGCTTGTAGATACCCAACAAAATCGTGCCCTCATCGGAAGACTAGCCTCGGTTCTACGGCATACCAGCAACCAGGCAGCGCAAAGGACGATCAATGACGATTCAGGCAGATCCGGCACCTACCCGGTACGGGATTCTGGAAACCGCCCGCCGGCAGGTCCTCGAGGAAGGACACGGGTTGACGCAGGGCCAACTGCTGGAGGTGCTGCGCCTGCCCGATGAGGCCATCCCGGCGGCGCTGCAGCTGGCCCACGAGGTCCGGCTCAGGCACTGCGGTGAGGACGTCGAGGTCGAAGGCATCATCTCTATCAAGACCGGCGGGTGCCCGGAGGACTGCCATTTCTGCAGCCAGTCGGGGCTCTTCGATTCCCCCGTGCGGGGCGTCTGGCTGGACATCCCGGAGCTGGTCAAGGCTGCTAAGGAAACCGCTGCCACTGGCGCCACGGAGTTCTGCATCGTGGCAGCAGTCCGCGGACCGGACATTAAACTGATGAACCAGATCAAGTTCGCGATCGACCGCATCAACGAAGCCGTGGACATCAACATCGCCTGCTCCCTGGGGATGCTCACCCAGCACCAGGTGGACCAGCTCGCTGCCTGGGGAGTGCACCGCTACAACCACAACCTGGAAACAGCACGCAGCTACTTCCCGCAAGTAGTCACCACCCACAGCTACGAAGAACGCCTCGAGACCTGCTCCATGGTCAAGGCGGCCGGCATGGAGCTGTGCTGCGGCGCCCTGATCGGCATGGGCGAATCCCTGGAGCAGCGTGCTGAACTTGCTGCCCAGCTCGCCGCGCTGGAACCCCACGAGGTCCCGCTGAACTTTCTGAACCCCCGCCCCGGGACTCCCCTGGAAAACCAGGGGATCATGGACGGCAAGGACGCCCTCCGCGCCATTGCTGCGTTCCGGCTGGCCATGCCCCGGACCGTGCTCCGCTACGCCGGCGGCCGGGAACTGACCCTCGGTGACCTCGGAACCAGAGATGGCCTGCTCGGCGGCATCAACGCCGTCATCGTCGGGAACTACCTGACCACCCTGGGCCGGCCCGCCGACGCGGACCTGAACCTGCTGGTAGAGCTGAACATGCCCATCAAGGAATTCCAGAAATCACTGTGAACACGGTCCCGGTTGCCGGGGGCTCGAATGGCTCGAGCAACGGCCCATTCTGCGGACACTGCGGGGGCCCCGAGGGCGGCGGCCTCCCCGCTTCGGGCGGACACCAGCGCTGCGTTGAACTACTGACGCTGGAACCGCCACGCTACTGCGCCAACTGTAGGAGACGGATGAAGGTCCAGGTTACGCCGACCGGCTGGAGCGCAGAATGTTCCCGCCACGGGGTGCTCGTCCGATGACACAGGTGTCGGCTCCGACGAGCCTGATCCAGCGGGACCGCGCACGCCTGTGGCACCCGTACGCCCCCGCGTCCCCCAGCCTCCCGTTGTGGGAGGTCGAGGCGGCCGACGGTGTGCGGTTGCGGCTCCGCAGCGAAGACGGCACACGCCATGAGGTTGTTGATGCCATGTCCTCGTGGTGGTCGGCGATCCATGGCTACCGCCACCCTGTACTGGATGCGGCCGCGAAGCGGCAACTCGATGCTTTCAGCCATGTGATGTTCGGCGGCCTCACCCATGCCCCGGCGGTGGAACTGGCCGAGCGGCTGGTGGATATAGCCCCTTCCGCACCAGGACGGTCACGGTTGGACCGGGTGTTCCTCGCGGACTCGGGTTCGGTATCGGTGGAGGTTGCACTGAAGCTGGCGGTGCAATTCCAGACCGCGTCCGGCCACCCCGGGCGGCAGCGGTTCCTGAGCATCCGCGGGGGATATCACGGCGACACCTTTGCGGCAATGGGGGTTTGTGACCCCGTGGACGGGATGCACGTCGATTTCCCCGGTTTGTTGGGCGGCAACGTGTTCGCTCCGCGTCCCCCGGCCGCGGCGTCCGCAACCCCGGAAACAGTGCTGGCGTGGGCAGCCGAACTCCAGACCACCGCGGCTGCGCATTCCGGGGAGCTGGCCGCGATCATCGTCGAACCGGTCCTCCAGGGCGCAGGGGGCATGTACCCCTACCCGGCCGACTGCCTCACCGCGTTGCGGCAGGTGGCGGACCGGCACGGGCTGCTGCTCATCTTCGATGAGATCGCCACCGGCTTCGGCCGCACCGGCGAGCTGTTCGCCGCCGACCATGCCGGTGTGGTCCCGGACATCATGTGCGTGGGCAAAGCCCTCACCGGCGGATACCTCACCCTCGCCGCCATGCTCTGCACGGACGAGATTGCGTCAACGGTTTCCGGCGGACAGGCAGGGGCACTCCTGCACGGCCCCACCTTCATGGGCAACCCACTGGCATGTGCGGTAGCCAACGCCAGCCTGAGCATCATCGACGACGGTACCTGGCCGGCCGACGTCGCCCGGATCGGCGCGGGCCTGGCATCAGGACTCGCCCCCGCCCGGGGACTTGAGTCCGTGGCGGATGTCCGCACCATCGGCGCCGTCGGCGTCATTGAGCTGCACCACGCCGTCGCTGTCCCGGCGGTCACGGCCGCGGCCATCCGGCACGGAGTCTGGGTACGCCCGTTCCGGAACCTCGTCTACACGATGCCCCCGTACATCAGCACCGCCGCAGTCATCGAACAGATCACCGCAGGCATGACAGCGGCCGTCGCCGACGTCCATCAACGCGGCCCGGCGCGTTCCGGAGGGGCAGAATGAGCACCTCGATGACCCAGTGGCTCGAGCAGCAAGCCTCCGTCCGCGAACGCCGTGGTCTGGTCCGCCGCCCGCTCCCCCGCAACGCGGACGAACAGCTCATCGACCTGGCCAGCAACGACTACCTCGGGCTGTCCGCGGACCCACGGCTCGCCGACGCTGCCGCCGCCGCGGCCTCACGCTGGGGCGCGGGAGCCACGTCCTCGCGCCTGGTCGCCGGAACCACCCGGCTGCACCTGGACCTCGAACAGGAACTGGCCCGCCTGGCCGGTATGGACACGGCACTGGTGTTTTCCTCCGGCTACCTGGCAAACATCGGCGTAATCACATCGCTCGGCGGCCCCGGGACCCTGATCGTCGCGGACGAACACTGCCATGCCTCGATGATCGACGGATTCCGGCTCAGCCGCTCCCGCACCGAATCGTTCACCCACAACAGCGTTGAAGACGCCCGGCGGCTGCTTGCCGACCGGCCTGAGCCGCGCGCCCTCATCGCCGTTGAATCCCTCTACAGCGTCCTTGGCGACGAAGCCCCGCTCGCTGGTCTGCTGGCCCTGGCCGTACAGCACGACGCGGCGCTTCTGATCGACGAGGCCCATAGTCTAGGTGTCACCGGTGCCGGCGCCTTTCAGGGCCGCGGCTCGGTGGCCGGGACGGCCCTGGCCGGGCATCCGAACGTGATCGTGACCGCGACGCTGTCCAAGGCCCTGGGCAGCCAGGGCGGAGCAGTCCTGGGATCCGCGTTGCTGCGGGAACACCTCGTCAACCGGGCCCGCAGCTTCATCTTCGACACCGGCCTGGCGCCGGCCTCTGCAGCGGCGGCCCTCGCCGGGGTGCGGATCATCCGGGATGAACCTTGGCGGGCCGGATCCGTCCGGGACAATGCTGCGGCACTTACCGCCGGACTCGCCCCGGCCCTTGCAGCCCGCGGCGTCGCCGTCGACCGGACCGCGGGGGCCGTGCAGTCCATCACCATGCCTTCAGCCGGATCGGCTTTGTTCGCCTCCGCCGCCGCCCGCACCGCCGGCGTTCGGATTGGTTGCTTCCGCCCCCCGTCCGTCCCGGACGGGATTTCCCGGCTGCGGCTCACCGCCCGGGCCACCCTTACACCTAAGGAAATCGAAGACAGCTGCGCCGTACTGCGCAGCATTTTGGAGGAACTTCCATGAACCTGCCCGGCATCATCATGATCACCGGAACGGACACCGGCGTCGGCAAGACCATCACAACGGCGGCCCTCGCCGCCGCCCTCCACGAACAAGGGCGCAGCGTCGCGGTCTACAAGCCCTGCCAGTCAGGAGCCGCCGTCGGCGATTCCGACACAGCCGAAATCATCCGGCTCGCCGGCGACGTGACAGCAGAAACCGGGGTGGTTCTCCAGGAGCCATTGGCGCCCGTCGCGGCAGCCGCCATCGATAAAACACCCCTGCCCCGGGTGGCTGCGCACGCCGGGAGGGTCCGCGAGCTGGCCGCCTCCCACGACCACGTCCTGGTCGAGGGCGCAGGCGGCCTGCTGGTGGACCTGGATTCCGACGGCTGCACCCTCGCGGACCTCGGCTCACTCCTGGCAGCGGCATTCGTGGTCGTCGCGCGGCCGGACCTTGGCACCCTGAACCACACCGCTCTGACTCTCGAAGCGCTGCAAACACGGGACCTGCAGGTCCTCGGCGTAGTGCTGGGAAGCTGGCCAGGCAACCCAGGCGTCGTACACCACACCAACCGACAGGTGCTCGGATCCCTGCGGGTGCGTTTTCTCGGCGCCCTCCCTGGGCATGCCTCCGAACTGTCCCCGCCCGCTTTCCGTACCGAAGCAGCCGCCTGGCTGAACGGTCTACCCGCATGAACCCGACCCCAACGACCACCGGACCCGCGCAGCCGCTGGCAGAAAGCCCGGGACAGTGGCAGAGCTCTGAGCAGCCGCGCTGCCCGTACATGGTGGTGCGTGACCCGGATATGGTCCGCGAAGTGCTGCACCGACCGGATGTTTTCAGCCCCGCGAACGCCCTCGTCGCGGTCACGCCCCTGGCTGGGCCTGCCCTGCGCGTGCTGCAGCGTGTTCGCTTTGCGTTGCCTCCCGTGCTCGCCAGCAACGACACCGACACGCACGCCGGGATCCGTAAGATCGTGGCAGGGTTTTTCACGCCCGCCACGGTCGCGGCCATGGAGCCGCGGATCCGGGAACTGGCACAGGAAGCGGCACGGAATGCCGCAGACCAGCTCGTGAGGTCCGGGCCTGTGGACCTCGTCCAGACGGTGGCGGCGTTCCCCCCGGCAATTGTCATGCTCGAACTCCTCGGGCTGCCCGTACGGGACCTTGCAGACCTCAAACGCTGGAGTCTTGACTCCATGGAGCTGTTCTGGGGCTGGCCCGACGAAGCCCGGCAACTCGAACTCGCCCACAGCGCGGCGGAATTCTACCTCTGGCTGCGCAAACTCGTCGCAGAATCCCTGACGGCACCGGGATGCAACCTCTTCAAATCCCTCGCCGAACACGGCCTGTCAACCCCCGAAATCTGCTCGCTCGGCTATTTTCTGCTCATCGCCGGACAGGAAACAACCACCCAGCTGATTAGCACCACCCTGTTCCGACTCCTTGAAGAATCCAACCCAGTGGACTGGAAGGACGCCGCATCCGGGGAAGGCTCCAGGAGCGCGGTCCGACACGTGCTCGCCACTGAATCATCAGTCCCCACCTGGCGCCGTGTCGCCGCACACGATACCAACATCGCCGGCTCGCAGATTTCGGCGGGCACCGAAATCCTCCTCGAACTGAGCGGCAACCACACCACGAGACCAGCCCAAACCCGAGGTTCCTCGCCCCGAACGCAAGAGGCCCAGCACAAACCACCCACCACATACGGCCTGGTTTTTGGCTCGGGGATCCACCGCTGCCTCGGTGCCAAACTCGCAGAACTCGAGGCCGCCATCATTGTCCAGGAAACCGCCATATCACTTCCGCGAATACAGCTCCGGGACGTGAATCCAGACTGGATCCGGCTCCTGTCATTCCAAGCCCCCCGGACAGTTGTCGTGGCAGCCCAGCCACTCGGACCGCACTGACTTTGCTCAGAGGAACGAAATCGGCGGAATTCAAAGGTCCTACCGCCAGCGACGTAACCAAACACCAGGGACCGGCTGCGTGCGCAGCCCTCAACAGCACGGGCCCGGATTTCAAGGCCAACGCGCGGAATTAGTGCCCAGTCAGCCACCCGGATTCGGCCCCCAGGGATCGCGGGACCTGGGCAGCTCAGGCAGCCAGGCGGGCTGCCCGAGCCGGGACCGGCGTGTAGGTGGTGCCGTCGCGGAGCATGGCCCAAAGGACGTTCAGGCGGCGCCGGGCCAGGGAGAGCATGGCCTGGATATGGGTTTTGCCTTCGGCGCGTTTTCGGTCGTAGTAGGTCCGTGAGGCGGGGCAGCTTTTCAGGGCTGATAGCCCGGAGAGGTAGAAGACCCGGAGGAGTCTGCGATCGTAGCGGCGGGGGCGGTGGTGGTTTCCGGTGATCCGGCCGGAGTCCCGGGGCGCGGGGGCGAGTCCGGCGACGCCGGCGAACCGGTCCGCGGTTTCAAAGACCGTAAGGTCCCCGCCGGTGGCGCCAAGTAACTCAGCGGCCAGGACGGGTCCGAAACCGGGCATGCTGAGCAGGGACGGGGTGTGCCGGTGTTCGCTGACTTTCTCGCTGATTAGCGCGTCCAGCTCGGCCAGTTCCTTGTCCAGGGTGATGATTTCCTGTGCGAGGGCGGCGACTATCTGTTCTCCAAGGTGTTGGGCCGGGACGGTGGTGTGCTGGGATTTCGCGGCGTCGACGGCGGCCTGGGCGACCGCGGCGGAGGAACGGGTGCCGTGTTTCTTCAGCCAGGCGTGGATCCTGGTCTGGCCGGTGCGGCGGATCCCGTCCGGGGTCCGGTGTTTGGTCAGCAGGGTCAGGGCCGCTTTGGAGCGGCTGTAGTCAAAGGCCCGCTCCAAGGCCGGGAAGTATTCGAGCAGTTGGGCCTGCAGGCGGTTGATCGCCCGGACCCGGTCCGCGGATTTGTCGGCCCGGCGGGCGGTGAGGAGCCGCAGCCCTGTGCAGATCTCATCCCCGGCCCGCAGCGGCTGCAGGTCGCGGCGCATCCGGGCCTGGTCGGCGATCACGGCGGCGTCTTTCGCGTCCGTTTTGCCCTCGCCGCGGTAGAGCTTGGAGGCGTGGTGGACGATCCGGCCCGGGATGTAGAGGATGGTCTGGCCGTGGGCGACGAGGATGGCGATCAGCAGCGCCGGCCCGCCGTGGTTCAGGTCCGTTGCCCAGATGACCTCGTCCCCGTCCCCGAGTTTCAAGACGTTGACGATGAGCTCGAGCAGGGCTGGTTCGTCGTTGGGAACTCGTTGGGAGAGCAGCCGGTTTCCGGCGGCGTCGATCACAACGCAGTGATGATGGGCTTTGCCGGCATCGATACCGGCCCACAATTTCGTCAAAACAGCCTCCAGTCTGTCGGATGGGTCGAACCCGGCAGATAACCGCGCCGTCGTGTCCTTATCCGGCGATTCAAGTCGCGTCTCTCAATCAGCGGTCGGGTCATCGCGGGGCGCCGGGCGGCCAATCCTACGAAGCCGTCACGACCTGGATCGTCCGGACCACAGCAACAAAGCCATACCCGCCTCCCCCGGGTAGCCACGACCCTACAACGGCCACGGAACCACCCGTCAACACCATAAGGACAGCAGCCAAAAACGTCGTAGACACACAGGTTCAGGGGGTCCGGAGCTCTGCGACGGCGCGCCCTGGACCCAACAGCCGGCCGCGCCAGCGGACGCCCAACAACTGGTTGAAGCGCAGCGGAAACCAGGGCGAGCCCCGCGAGCCTGCCCTTCCACTCCCCTGCCCAGGGACAACCCAACGGCACCGCAGCCCATGGCTTGCCGCCGGCGGCCGCCAACCGTGCACCTGGTTACTGCGGGATTGGCGGTCCGCCGCTGGCGACCACCAACAAAGGCCGGCCACGACGGCGGACCGCCCGCGGTGACCGGCCCCGAAAGACCGGCCACCCTCGGGCCTATTCGCGGCGGTCGTGCAGCGGGACGGCTCCGTAGTGTCCGGCTGCGCGGCGGAACCGTGAGTCACTGCTGAAGATGAACGTGCCGCCGAACATGTACCACGGTGCGGGTTCACCTTCCGGTGTGACCGGCTCGGCGTGGATCACGGCTTCGCGGTGGAAGTGCTCGTTTTTGACGAGCCGGACGGCGGGCCGTTCCTCGGTGGCCTCGAAAACCGGGTCGATGCCCTCGCCAATGACCGTTACTTCCATGACGCGAGCGGAGATGCCCCGGTTCGAGAAGTCCGTGCCCAGGGCGTCGCGGTAGACCAGGGCGGTGATGCCCTTGGGGGCGGTGGTGTCGTTACTCATGTGCTGGCTCCTTTGAAGTCGTGGGGGCTGTACTGCCCGGCTCCCGGCCGGGCAGTACAGCGGTTGTCAGTGCTGGTTAGGCGGCGTCCCGGACGGCGTAGGGCATCCGGTAGCGGCTGGGCAGTTCTGCGGCGGCCTCGGGCAGGTCTGCGGGGCCTTGGGCCTGCCCGTTCTTCCAGTGGGTGAACGCCTGCTCGGTGATCGCGTCCCACAGCCGGGCCTTCGTCCGGTAGTAGGTGACCGGGCATTATTCACTGGATGCATCAGCGGCGGAATGCGCCAGGGTGCGGACCGTAAACTTCGGGTCCGGCCGGTGCCCCGCTGCAGAGGGCGGGACACCGGGGCCGGTGGTGGTTAGCCGGCGTTCTGAATTACGTGTGGCTGCCGGTATTTGGCGGGCATGCCATCAAAGGTGCTGGGCAGGTCGTCCGGTCCTTGGGCCTGGCCGTTTTTCCAGTGGAAGAACGCCTGCTCGCTGACGGCGGTCCAGAATCTGGATTTTGTCCGATAAAACGTCGTGCGGACGTCGCCCTCGCAGTAGGTCGCCAAGCCGAACAGGTTGCCAATCTTATCGGCGGTGCGGATGCCTGCGACCATGACGTAGGGCCATTGCCCGAGGTCCCAGCCGTCGCAGCCCCAACTCGGAATCACGACCCAGCCGTGTTCGCTGATGACGTCCATCCACTCGTAGCCATCGTTCATGTGGTAATCCCCGAGTACGGGGACGTCATGGATGACTTCTTGGGTGTCGCCGGTGGTCACGGTCCTGGTGGTGACTGCGTTCATGTGGTGTTGCTCCTATGCCGAGGTGTTCGGTGGGCGGGGCGGCTCGGGTGAGTGGCCAGCTTTCCCCTCTCCCCCGTTGTTTTGGCTGCTGGCGAAGCTTGCGGAGCTGTGCCCGTGCAGGCCCGTCTACCCGCTAGGGCAAGAGCCGGAAAATCTTCGGAGGAAATAAGCGACGCAGGAGCGCCGGAGAAGACTTTTTCGGAGCGCAGGCCCCGACGAAGGAGGGGCTAGACGGGCTGGAGCGGGTACGTACAATCCGTCAGGACAGCAGCCAAAAAAGAAGAACGCTTTGGCAGCCCGAGCGAAGCGAGGTCCGGTTCTCGGTGCGGCGCAGCCGTCCCGAGCTGCCCCTTCGGAGGTTGGCCAGGCTGGTGCCCGGCCACTGGCATCGGCTTGCCCTGGCCGGTGCGCCGGCTCACGCGGTGTTGTTAGAGATCTGTCAGGCCTGTTCCGGCATCGTCCAGACAGGGGGAGCGTTTGCCGGCCGGTGACCCGGTTGAGCGCAGGCAGGTGCACTGCGGGCCTTTCACGGCCGGTAGTGATGCCCAGACAAAACGCTGCATCTTGTTGTAGGCCCCGAAGTCCAGGACGGCTCCGTCCAGTTTGGGTGCGAGGTCATGGCTGACGCTGACCTCCAGCCTTGCACCGTCAGCCCCGGGCAGTGCGCAGCGCAGGGGCTTGCGGGGCACGGTACGGGAGAAGTAGAGGCCTTGTTTCCGGCATCCGCCCGGGCCCAGGTAGCAGTGCAGCGTCCCGCCGAACACAGCGATCATTTCCAAGGCGGCATCGGTGAGGAAGAACGTGCCGTGGCCCGGGATGGCGGCCGAAGTCAGTTCGGATCCCCTGCTCTCGCTGCCTGCAGGCTTCCCCGCTCTCCGCTCGTGCAGGCGCTGGGTGGTCGTGGAACCGGCAGAAGTCCTGGGCGTCATCGTCATAATCCTTCCGTCTGGGTGTCCGCGGCGGCGATTCAAGGATAACCTTTATATGTGCGTAATCACGCACATACGCACTTAGAGGGGTTTCATGCTTTCGGTTTTGAAGGATGTGACGTACCGGCGGCTGTTCGCCGCGCAGATTGTCGCGTTGCTCGGCACGGGCTTGCTGACGGTGGCGCTGGGGCTGCTGGCGTTCGACCTGGCCGGTCGGGACGCGGGTGCGGTGCTGGGCACGGCGTTGACGATCAAGATGTTCGCGTACGTGGGTTTTGCACCGGTGATCAACGCGCTGGTGGCGAGGCTGCCGAAGAAGCCGGTCCTGATCGGCGCGGACCTGATCCGCGCCGGGATGGCGTTATGCCTGCCGTTCATTACGGAGACCTGGCAGATCTACGTGGTGATTTTCCTGCTCCAGTCCGCCTCGGCGACCTTCACCCCGGCATTCCAGTCGCTCATCCCGGCGGTCTTGACCGATGAGAAGGACTACACCCGGGCCTTGTCGCTATCCCGTCTGGCCTACGACATGGAAGCGCTGGCCAGCCCTGCCATTGCGGCGCTGCTGCTGACGGTGCTCAGCTACAACAACCTGTTCCTGGGCACCGTGGGCGGGTTCCTGTTCTCGGCACTGATGGTGGTGCTGACCGTCCTGCCGGCCACGGCGTCTGCCCAGCAGGGCGGGGCGTCATCCCTGTGGCACCGCACGACCCTCGGGGCCCGGATTTTTTGGCGGAACCGGCGGCTGCGGTCGCTGCTCGCGCTGAACCTGGTGGTGTCGGCGCCGACCGCGCTGGTGCTGGTCAATAGTGTCGTGATGGTCCGTGAGATCCTGCACCGCCCCGACACGGACCTTGCCCTGGCGCTTGCCAGCTTCGGTGTCGGATCCATGGTCGTGGCGCTGTCCGCTCCACGTGTTTTGGAGCGACTCGGAGAACGGGCGGTCATGCTGACCGGCGCGGCCGTCATCCCCGCGGCCCTGGCCGTGGCGACAGTGCTGCTGTTCCAGCCCGCTTCGGATGCGACCTGGTGGTCGCTGCTGGGACTATGGTTCGTGCTCGGTGCAGGGAACTCCACGATCCTTACCCCGTCGTCGCGGCTGCTTCGCGAGGCGTCGACCGAGGCAACTCGGCCGTACGTGTTCACGGCCCAGTTCTCCCTCTCCCACGCCTGCTACATCATCAGCTACCCGCTGGCCGGCATCGCCGGGGCAGCCGCGGGCCTGGGCCCGGCTTCGCTCGCGCTGCTGATTCTTGCGATGATAGGGGCGGCAGGAGCCTTCCTTTCCTGGCCCCGGCACAGCCCCGGACCCGTTGATCGTTTGGAGCATGCTGATGAGCAGCCAGCCGGACCACACCGCGGCCGCCGCGTCTGAGGAGCCCTCGCTCGTCCATGACGTCGCGGCCGGCCCGCTGCTGCTCGAAACAGCTGCCGGGACCTTGCGGATGCTCGCCGAACCCACCCGGCTGCATCTGCTCCTGCAACTCACGGACGGCCCGAAGACCGTCACCGAGCTGACCGTAGCGACCGGGGCTCCGCGGACAGCGGTCAGCCAGCACCTGGCCAAGCTCCGGCTCAGCGGCCTGGTCGATACCCGCAAGGACGGCCAAAAGGTGATCTACTCCCTGCATGACGGGCACCTCGTCCGCCTGATCCGGGAAACCATCAACCACGCAGACCACCGCCTCACCGGCGAACCCACCCACGACTAAGCCAACACCAGACAGACACCCCGGCGGGGCGGCGGCAGGAAGGGACGATGATGCCAGCACAGGCACCCCTGACCCTGCCGCGCGCCCTGACCGTCGCGGGCCTGATCCTCGGGATCGCGGCCGCGGCACACACCGCCGGCGGCGGCCGCCTCCCCGCCACGCCGCTGCTCGTCTTGCTGGCCGCGCTGGTCATGCTCCCGGTCACCGTCCTGGCCCGGCGGAAGCTCGGCCTCGGCACGATCACCACCGCGCTGGGCACCGGGCAACTGGCCCTGCACGCCGCGTTCACGGCCTTTCCCAGCCCGGTCGAGCATTGCACTGCGGCGGGGATCGCCGCCCACGGACACCACCAGTCCGCCACCTTTCCTGGCTGCCTCACCGCGACCGGAACCATGGCCGCGCACGTCACGGGGGTCCTTCCAGGACCGGTCATGACCGGCGCGCACATCCTCGCGGTCGCCGCGACCGCGCTGCTGCTGGCACACGGCGAAACAATGCTCTGGCGGATGCTGGACTGGCTGGCTCCCCGAAGCTTCGCACTCCACCTGCCCGTGCTGCCGCATTGGACGACGCCGGCACCGCCTGCAGGGTTGGTGATCCCGCGACTGCACCCATGCCTGCGGATCCCGGCCCTGCGCGGCCCGCCCACCGCTTCTTCCAGGGCCGTGGCGGCTTTCGCCGCCTGACGGGCCCTGCCGGCTTTGACCCTTTTGATTTCCTTTGCCTGACAGTGCCGACCTGTGCCGCAGGCTGTCCCGAAAGGACACTCCAGTTATGACGTTTTCACTCCGCCGCGCCCGCGTGGCCGCCGCACTCACCGCCGCCGTTGCCCTGACCGCTCTGGCCGGTACTGGCCCCGCGCAGGCACACGACGCCTTGGCTTCCACCAGTCCCTCCGACGGGCAGACCATCACCGAGAACCCGGGCAAGGTCTCCATCACCCTCACTAATGCCCCGGACACCGGGCTCCCTGGCTCGAACAGCATCGAAGTCACCGCACCCGACGGGCACGTCGTCAGCAGTGGAGACGTCACCGCAGACGGGGCCACCCTGAGCATCGCCGCGGACATCGACCACGAGGGAAAGCACACGGTCGCGTGGCGGGCCGTGTCCGCTGACGGGCACCCCATTGATGGCACCTTCGCTTTCACCTATGCCCCCGCCGCTGGGGAGGGTCACACCGAGTCCGCCGTAGCAGCAACGACGGCCGCAGCCCCGGCATCAGCGGCCCCGTCCGCGGAAACGGCGGCCGCGACGCCCGCGTCCGCCCAGAGCGGTGATAACACCGGCCTGATCATCGGGGCCGGCGCCGTGCTGCTGATCCTCGTTGCCGCGGGCGCCTACCTCATCGGCCGCCGAACCAAGGCCAACGCCAGCAGCGCCGACTGACCCCGCAACCGATCACAGGGCCCGCCCGGAACACTTCCGGGCGGGCCCTGTCCCCCTACCCGCATCGCCCCGAAGGCTTCCTTTGCCCCCAGCCCTGCGTCACTGCTTCAGTAGAGGAAAACGTCAACGACGAGGGCCGCAACGGCGCCGAGCAGGGTCAGAATCACCACCCTGCGGCCCGCGGCAGCCCGCAGCGGACCCAGACCGAGGACCACTGCCAGGGCAGCCACAGCAAAAACACCCGAACCGGCATCCTGCCAGCTGACCGGAAACACCGGCAGCGGTGCGTCGACGAAAAACTGCGGCGCGTTCACGGCCCGCAGGATGGCGTTCCAGGCGAACGGACCCGCAAACGCACCTACCGCCACGGCGGCCAGCGTGACGGGGCGCCTTTCCCGGCCCACAAGAACCACCAACGCCAGAGCAGCAACTGCCGACAGCGCCGCCCCGTAAAAGATTGTTGCCCAAGCCAGCACCGCTGCCCCCTCGCAAAACCACTCCGGCCTGCAGTGTCTCACAACCGGGCAACAGGCACCCACTGCCCGCAGCTACTTCTGAAGTTGCGTTTAATGCATCATTAGTGACTTTCATGCTTCAATGATGCCTAAAGTATGTGGATTGGAGTCTTGATGGTTCGTTCGTTTGGGGCAGAAGTGCTCCCCTTAAACGTGGTTCCGTTGGATCCGATGGAGGCTGTCTTTCAAGGGATGCTCGCCGGGTGGGAACGACAGCGGCTGAGCCGGGGCCTGAATGGGGTGGCAACCCGGAGCAACGTCGCGTTGGTGAAGCGCTTTGCGAGGTTCACGGGTGAGTATCCGTGGACATGGCAGCCCGGTGACGTTGAGGACTTCACGGTCTCGCTGCTCAACCGGGCTGAGCCGGCATCGCACTCTACGCTTCGGGGCTATCACGGGGTGATTCGAGGGTTCTGCGCCTTCATCACCGATGCACGGTATGACTGGCCCGAGGTATGCCAGGAGCGCTTTGGCGCCCATCCTGTCCAGATCTGCCATGACTGGAACACCCGTCATCACGTCGCTGAGTTTGAGGCCCGCCCGGCGAAGCGGGCCTTGACCTTCGATGAGGCCGATGCGTTTTTCGCCCACGCAGACCTCAAGGTTGAGCGAATCCTCGCGGCCGGGAAGAAGGGAGCTCTCGGGGCGCTGCGGGACGCGCAGTTCTTCAAGACCGTTTACGCGTTCGGTCTTCGCCGGCGGGAGGCGTGCATGCTGGACCTGGCCGACCTGCGGTCAAACCCGAACAACCCGGAGTGGGGCAGTTACGGCAGCCTCCACGTCCGCCACGCCAAGGCCAACAAGGGAGGGCCGCCGCGCCGCCGGACCGTGCTGGCCGTGCCCGAGTTCGCTTGGGCAGTGGAAGGCCTGCGGCAATGGATCGAAGAGGGGCGCCCGAAATTCCGCCCGGGAAGCGCCAGCCCGGTCTGGATGACCGAGCGTCGTTCACGCTTGTCGGTGAGGCACTCCGATGAGAAATTCGCGCTCCTGCGCGACGAGATCGGCCTGGATCCGAAACTGACCCTGCACAGCCTGCGGCATTCCTATGTCACTCATCTGATTGAATACGGTTACCCGGAACGGTTCGTCCAGGAACAGGTGGGCCACTCCTACGCCTCATCCACGGCGGTCTACACGGACGTCAGCGATGACTACAAGAACCGGATCCTCGCCAAAGCCTTGGCCCGGGTCCGCCACCCCCGACAGCAAGGCCAGCAGCAATGACCAACGCCTACGTGATCTCCTGGAACATCCGCCAACTTATGGCCGCCAAGGGCCTCTACCAGACCACCGATCTGGTGCCGTTGATGGCCGAACACGGTGTCTCGCTCTCCCGCGAGCAGGTCTACCGGCTTGTCACCTCAACCCCGTCCCGGCTCAACCTGGAAGTCCTCGCAGCATTCTGCGACATCCTGGGCTGCACCCCCAACGACCTGATCACCTTCACCCGGGCAGCGGCCCTATCCCCGACCGAGCGCACCGCCTCCGGTGAAACCGCCGAGACCAGCGGACTGCAGCCTATCGGGGACCTTCGCCCCGTTCCGGCCCGGATCCGCCGCCCCGGCGACTGAAAACCCTGAAGACCCCGCTGCTGCAGATCCTGGCGAACCTTCCCGGTCCTCTCAGCAAGGCGGGGACCACCGCCCTCGATGCCTGGATCACCGCCAACGCCGCCTCCTCACGGGCCGAGAGCATCCTTCGCAAGTACGTCCAACAAGTGCCCGGCTTCGCATCCAGCGGCGACCCCTTCATGCCGCGGCTCGCCCAACGCCTGCTCACGGAACTGCAATCAAGCGGGATCGATGGAATCGTGCAGCCCCGGTGCATGGCATGCGGGGAGGAACGGCTGCTCGTCAAAACCCTGCCCGATGGCAGGCGCGTCTGCGCCCGCTGCGAAAGACGACTCATCGTGCACGCCTGCGGCGTCTGCGACAAGGAAACGATCATCATCGCCCGACCCGACGGGGTCGCGCATTGCAGGCCCTGCTGGCGGAAAAACCCCGCCTCATTCAAGCAATGTTCCCGCTGCGGCGCGATGGGGGAGATCGAAAAGCGCACGGCTGACGGGCCGCTCTGTTACCGCTGCGCCCCCGGCACCGTCCTCACCTGCCACAGTTGCGGGACGTTCTCCCGCATCGCCGCGCACCTGCTCGGCGGACCCCAATGCCGCTCATGCTTCCGCCGGATCAAAAGCACCGCCATCCGCTGCCCCGGCTGCGCGAACATGCGGATCATCGCCTACCTCGGGCCGGGCAACAACCCCTGCTGCGCCTCGTGCGCAGGGGTCCGGCCCCGCTACGCATGCGCAGACTGCGGCGGCGAGGAGAACCTGCACGGAAAACACTGCTACACCTGTGTCGCCCGACGCAGAACCCTTGAACTCATCACAGACCGCCACGGCGTCATCAATACCGCGTTCGAACCCGTCCGGCAGAACCTGCTGCAACGGCCCAAAATGACCGCCGTAGTCCAGGTCGCACACAACAGACCCGCTACTGAGCTGATCCGCGCCCTCGTCAACAACGACGTCCCCCTTGAACACGACACCCTGGACCAATGGCCCCGACCAAAATCCGCCGAGTACGTCCGGAGTCTTCTGACCGACACCGGCTTACTGCCGACCCGGGACGAGAACCTGCACCTCTTCGACACCTGGGCCAGAAAATTCCTCGAGTCACTGCCCCCAGCGACGCGGAACATCCTCGAGCCATACCTGCGCTGGAACGTCGGACGGAACCTGCGCATCAAGGCCCGTCGCCAACCCCTGACCCGCAACGCCCAGCACTACGGACGCGACAAACTCACAACAGCGGCCCGATATCTCGAACACCTCACAGCCTCCGGCCTGAACCTTTCCGAAGCGAACCAAACACACCTCGAAACCTGTATCGTCCAAAATCCCAGCCAGCGCCTGCGCACACATCTACCGGCATTCCTTGCATGGGCGCACACCAACGCACTGATTCCCAAACTCACCATCAACCGCGTCAGGAGCGATGTTAGCGGCCATGAAAAACTGCCCATAGGCGGCCACGAAAGTGCCCGCTGGCGGCCAGCAGAACTGCCCGCCGGTGGCCATGAGATCTGCCCACTTCCTTACTTGTTCCTGCCGCGTCTT
>NZ_JBHDJA010000031.1:0-41357 GCF_041877125.1 Arthrobacter sp. E44 | reverse complement strand
GCAACCGCCACGACATCGCGGCGGAACTCTTCGGGAAAGGCTTTGGGCATGAGGAACATCCTTCCACCCGCAAGGATCAAATCCTCACAGGCAAAGTGTCAATCAAACCTTCAGCAGTCCCTTTCGCGTCAATGTACGCTTGGGCTTTCTTTTCCTTAAGATTTACGCTCTCGTACTGCCACGCGGGCCAAATTTCCACTTCTGCGACTTCAAACAGGTCGAGGATTCGCATGGCTACCGCATCGGTCCGTTGATTGGTCAGGTGCCTGCCCAGTCGCACTCTCAGCTGCTCGTTTGTCTGCCCGACGTAGATGGGTTCCCCGTCATAGTCGTAAAACGCGTACACACCCCATTTGGCGTCTGACCATTTGCGGCCCACATCGTCCGTTTCGTTCAAGAACTGCTTGAGAAGGAGACGGAACTGCTGGACGTCGGTGGCCGGTAGTGAAACTTTGGCCGGTTTCTTGGGTTTACGTACGGGAGATGCGGTGCTCTTACTGGACAACCGACACCAGTTCCTCGCTCTGAGACTGGGTGCCCAGCTTTCCCTTGATCAAGGGCATGAGGTAGTTTTCCCCCAACCATTCCACAACCGGGACTGCAACTGCGTCACCGAATCCGAAGAGAGCTTGGTTCGTGCGAGCTGTGGAAAGGTCGTAGTCGCCGGCACCCATAAGGCGGGCGTATTCAAGGGGCGTCATCCACCTCACTTGGAGTCTCTTGTTCCCGAGCCTCACGACGGCCTGTTTTGAAGAGCCGCCTCGGGCTGTACGGAGGCAACCTGAAACGTCATCAGGGCGGACTTCCCAAACAGCGACCCCGTTTCGGGTTCTCCGGTACGCTGTTCGGTATTTAACGCCGCTGTCGCGGCGCAAAGAGTTGACGCGATCGCGTTGAGTGGGTGACAGCGAGGCAATGAAGGCATCCGTCCGATCCTGGTCCCACCACCTCTCGTCGGTTGTTTGCATTTCCTCAACGAGTTCACCAAGCCCGGAGAGCTGAGGGGTTGGAGGCGCGGGCAGCGCCGCGCGGTGAGTCCTCAGCGTGGGGTCGCCGTAAATCCATTGCAACCAATCGGGCCGCAGCTCGTAATTCTGCTCTTCAGAGTCTTCCGGAGGGTTTTGTGCGCCTACTAGGAAGATCCGCGGACGCGACTGCGGCAAGAAACGGCGAGCGTCTATGGCCAACACATCGACTGAATATCCAAGCTCGTTAAAGGCCCGGATGGCAGCAACCAGATCATCTCCGCCATGCGACGTCACCAACCCGTTCACATTTTCGAGAACAGCTACCTCTGGCCGATTTTCTGCTCCCAAGTCCTCCAGGAGGCGGATGAAGTGCCAGAATGTCCCGGATTGACTCCCAGCGAGGCCTGCCCGGCCTCCAGCCAGGGATAAATCCGTGCACGGCGAGGATGCCCATGCGAGTTTGGCATCCGTCGGCAAGTCAGCTGCCTTTACGACCCCTATGTCCCCCAACGCGAACGTGTGTTCAGAGTCATCGCTGAACTGCCCCTCGTACATGGCCCATTTGTCCGGCTCAAAGTCGTTGGCCCAGGCAACGCGGAATCCTGCCGATTCCAGGCCTATGCGGGCCAGTCCGATACCTGCGAAGAATTCAAGGACCTTCGGGCGAGCAGTGGATAGTTGGGTGACGTTGTGCATGTCTGAAGATTACCGTTGCCAGCGAGAGCGGCCAGCAATTGTGTGACGGACACGACCACTCAAGGCTATGGCGACAAATCAGCCAAGACGGCGAGCATCCAGATCCCATCGCCAAACCTGATCTCAAATAGCGGTTCCCCTTTGGGATCTGTGCCGCGTGGTTCCATTGCGAAGTAGGGCCATCCATCCCTTGCGAAGGCCACGGCATCCCGCGTGCGAACCGCGTGAAACGTCCCTAAAGGCTTCGGCGGTGTGCTCATGTCTGCTCCTAATTCCACCAAGTCGGTACAAAGCGAAGCGGTTTCTCTTGAACCTGCATCTGCACGTTTCCCATGGCACACCTCCGAACTGACTTCACTGAACAAGGTCCTTCGAGGGGGCTTCATTGCTCCTGCCGGTACTCGGACCAGTGGGCCAACACTGCCTGTTCGACGGCCGCACGCTTGGTCAGCTTCGTCTTGAACTTCACGAAATCAAGGATCTCCCCAACCTCGTCGCTGACTTGGAGATTCAGATCCCGCACACCTTGTGCGGCGTTCGGCTTGGCGGCTGGGACAGGCTGCCGGGCAGGTGCCGGCTGCGCAGCTACCGGGGGCTCAATGGGATCAACATGCTCGTCAGGAGCAGGCTTGATCTGGGCTCTCACACGGCGGTTGGTCAGGTCCGGTTTGCTACTCATCGGATCACTTTCTTGGATAGTTCGGTGTAGGCGTCAAGAACTTTGTGCCCGCTCGGATAGTCGCCATACCACTCCCCGGCAAGGCGGGCCTGTTCAACGATGGTCCGCTTCGGCACCATGGGCGTCAGCAGCAGCCCGGTTTGTTTCAAGTCATCGAAAGCCACGCGCTCAACAGCAGGGGTCCCCACAACACGGTCATCAATGGCGGCCGCGATAACACCCAGCTCGTCCAGCGTGTGAGTGGCCCCGATACGGGCCAGGTTCTTCTTGAACTGGCTGACCGTCTGCCGGGCCCCGTCCACGCCATCTACGCCATCTTCGGAAAGCCTGGACGCGTAGACGATGGAATCCGCGGCTGTCAGTGCTCCCTTGATGAGCGGACCGCCCTGCCTGTTGGGGCAGTCGATGACCACCAAATCGGATTCAAGGCCAACCAGCGAGGTCTTTAGGCGGTACTCAGCACCGTCCGCGTACTCGGCTTCCCGGTTGCTCATGCTGCGGGCAGCAGGAATGACCCGAATGTTCTCTGACCAGGCGGGAACGACGATGCCCAGCTCCTCGGCGTAGCCTTCGCAATCGTCGTAAGCCAGGATCGCGCCGACGTGTAGGTGATCTTCCTCGGGAACGACGCGCGCCCACTTCGTAGTGGCGGCCCGCGGGTCCAGGTCCAGTAGCGTCACCTTGCGCCCGCTTCTGGCCGCAATGACAGCCAACGATACTGCGGTGGTTGTCTTGGTGACCCCACCGCTCTCTGAGTAAATCGCTAGTACCTGCATAAGCCGAATCTACATTCCTTCCAATCTACATTTCCGGATATACACGCCTCTTGGTTTGTAGATTTCTTGTTTTCGGGAAACCGTGCGGATCTATGGATGCGGCTAGTTGCCTTCGGTGTCGAGCTGCGCGTGAACACTGTCCATCAGCTGCGACAGTCCTGCCGATTCCCAGGAGCCGGGGCGGTTGTCCAGAAGGGTGTAACCGTCTGCGACTTCCCGCTGGGCTTCCAGCATCCCGGCATAGATGAGTTCCCCTATGTCAGTGCCGGCTCCGAGCTGGCGCAGGATCGCGTCTTTGATGGCTTCAACGTCCTCGTGGTATTCCTGGCTGCGTGTCTCCAGCTCCTCGGGCGACTTTCCGGCTATGGCTCGGCCTTCGAAACCGCCGGGAATGATCTTTTGCGCCATGGTTTTGTTCTCCTTGTTTGTTCGGCTCGGGGCAGGACCTACTCCCCCAGCTCGCTAGTACAGATTTGTAGAAATCTTTTTTTGTAGATTTCTGGTTAGGCGTCAGCGGGCTTCTTCGCCTTGAGCTGGGACACCCGTTGGGTGGAAATGCCGAGCATGCGGGCAACTTCGGTGATGCTGAACTGATCGCTGAGTTCCGCGACGACGGCCCGAGATTCTGCGGCCCCCTTGGCGGCAAGCTCCTGGGCTTTATCAAGGTCTTCCCGCGCCTGGGTCCAGCGCTGCATGGCTTCGTCAGGGGCTCGGAGGGTGACATTGACCTGAACCTCGTCGGGGTCGAGGTCGAGCACTGCGGCCGCGAGGTCCGTGGCCATGTCCTGGATATCCTTCGCTCTGCTGGCCTGGGTGACCTGATCCAACTCGTGAATGTGAATCATCCACCACTTGCCTTCTTTGTGGGCTACAGCTTCGAGCTCGCGCTTGACGGTCATTTCTTCCTCTCGTACTGCCGGGCGGTGGTCCGGTAGGGGCCTTGCAGCCCCTACCGGGAAGGCTACTGCCAGCCGCTCGGCGTAGTCGGCAGTCCCTTGGCAATCTGCCGGACGACTCCGGGGCTGATGGTCCGGTGCCGGGGAACAGCCACGGTGACTGTCCCGTCCGGCGAGGCCCATACGTCGTGCTTGCCCGTCTGCCGAATAATCCTCCATCCGGCCTTGGTCAGTTCCGCCTCGGCTTCTTTCCTTTTGATCTCCTTCATAACTCTATTCTAGCCCCCCTTGCGTGTCAATTGCAAGGGGGGCTAGGAAAAACTAGGGATTGTTGGGTGTTGTGGATTTTGCTGCGGTTGCGGCAGCGACTTTCCTGCGCGAGTGAGAGGGTGGCGTATGCCTGCGCCATGCTGGCCTTGATCGCAGCGGCCGCCGTGGCGTCCTCAGGGAGTTCCTGGGCGGCTTCGGTGAGGAGGGCTGTGGCTTCGGCAAGGTAGGGGTTGTGCATGGTTTCTCCTTTGCGGGTGGGGGGATTAGGGCGAACCGAGTTGGTACAGTCCGCTGAATCCTTGGGGTCGTAGATAGGGGCAGGGCCAGCCGCCGGCGCGGACTAGGGCGACTTCGGCCAGCGTGTAGAACGGTTCTGTGATTCCGAGCTGGTGCATGTAGGCGCAGCGGCCATCGGTCATCATTTCGTGCTCGCGGTCGAGGCGGGCCTGAACGGTGGGTTTGGCCCGGGCGTTTTCGGCGCCCCAGTTGGAGTGGCAGGCGGGGCAGTAGGCGACTTCATAGGCTTCTGCATCGAGGATGGTTGGGAAGCTCTGGGTGTCGAAAAGTGCGAGCTGTCCGGCTAATTCAGCCATGGTCTTGGTTCCTTTCGCGTTCTGGCTGTTTAGAAAAGGGCTTCCTGGGTCCATGCCGGTGCGTGTTCGTGGTTCAGGTGTTCAATCAGTAGTGCGGCGGCGTCCTCGGGAGTCGGTCCCCAGAACCTGGGGTTTTCTGTCCAGTGGCAGACCGTGCAATCCGCGTGCCAGTGGGCCCGCCAGTCGGGGCAGCCTTCCAGCGGAAACGGGCCGGAGCAGCACCACGATGTTGAGTCGATTCGTCCCCGTCCCTGGATCTTCTCGGCCTGTTCCTTAGTCAGTGCCATCAGGATTCCTTTCCGGTGAGAGCCAGAATTTTGTCGGGGCGGAACCCTGCCCATGTGTCGGTGTCGGTGACGACGATGGGGGCTGTCATGTGGCCGGCCTTTTTGAAGGCTTCGCGGTCTGTCTCCGTCATTTCCCGGACGTGGTACGTGATCCCCTGGCGGTCCATGGCCTTCTTCGTGGCGGTGCATTTGCTGCACTCGCGGCCTGCTTCGTCGGTGATCGTGTAGACGGTGATGCTCATGGTTCCGACTCCTTGGGGATCGGTGGTGGCCGGGGGTCACGGCCACCTTGGGCGGTTAGACGGGTTCGGCCGCTGCTAGGCGGGTGTCGAACAACTTCTCTGCGAGGCGGATCAGATGTGCGGGAGCGTCGGTGTCCCAGCCGTGTTCTGCGCGTCCTAGGTAAATCGCGTTTCCTGTGACCTCTGGCAGATAGAGGCCCGTTTCCCGGAGCAATTGTGTGGCCCGGACGTTGGTGCGGAGGTTGCTGCTGTCGGCCCTGAGGTAGACCTGCCAATCGCCACTGACGATGCAATCGAGTGGGCCGTAAAGGGCTTCAAGGGTCCCGTGGCGAACGTCCTGGGGCCTGGCTGTGACTTCTTCGCTGAGTCTGGCGGGAATGACCAGGGCAATGCATTTGCGGATCATGACGTACTCCTTCACTCGTGGCGGATGGCGTTGGGCACGTAGGCCCTGAGGGTTTCTTTGTCGATCCAGAAGTGTTGGCGGCCAGTTCCCCCTGCGGCGACGTGATCACCGCTGAGAATGTTGTTGGTGGGGGATTCGAAGGTCTGAAACCACTTGTCCTCGTGGTCAAAAATGACGGTGTTGCCGTTTTCGTCGGTGGTCTCCGTGAGCATTTCGGTTCCTTCCGGTGGGCTTCTTGATACTTCTATTCTAGCCCCCCTAGGATCTGCTTCGCAAGCCCCACTAGGAGGCTTTGGAAGTTTTCCATATTTCTCTATAGGTAGATTTCTGCTTTTCTGCCTTTGTAGAACACGGGACATGCCATTACTTAGATCACGCGGGCCCGGCGTTACTGGGCGGCGAGTGTCGCCGTAGCCAGCTGTGGTAATCCCCGCCCGTAACCACGCTGGAAGCCCCCATGTGCCTTAGAAGCTGCTCACGGCGTCATGGTTCCTGTGCCTGCGCCAGCCCGGCTCCGCGCACTAGATGTGTGTCGTCCCGGCTGAAAAAGACCCAGCCATGACGGCAGGGGAGAAGGCCGCCCCAAAGTCTTAGACCATGGGGAACATGTCCGAGTGTCAGCGATACTTGCTAGATCAATCTCAAGAAGGAGACACATGGGGAAAGCAAGCCGTCTAAAGGCTGAACGTCAGCAGGTGAACGTGATTCGCGAGCCGATCACAGAGACTCATGAGCCTCCGCAGCCGCAGAACTGGCCAGATGGCCATGTGGGCGTTGCGCTTACCGGAGATGACCAGGAGGAGTGCATTGAGGTCACTATCCATGGGGTGCGGCACTACCTTCACTCGACCACCGCGGAGGAGCTGAGCAAGATGCTTAGGTCCCGCATTGATGAGTGGAACGAAACCGCCTTGGCCGGGGGAGCCCCAGGAGTCTAGGGACGGTCGCGGCAGGCGGGGGGCCTCAGGAGTCTGCCGTGAACCGCCGGCCGAGCTTGCGAGGCCGGCGGCGGCCATTTGGCCGCCGCCTCCTGGTCTATTGGCTCTCTGCTGCCTCGCGGGCTGCCTTGATGGCTTCGCGTAGTTTCCGGCTGAACTCGGGGTCAGGTGTCCGTGCGCATTTTTGGCATTTCTCCCAGCGGTAGCCTTTACCGCCTCTGCCTTCGTAGGCCATGGTGAGCTTTTCGCGGCACTTCACGCAGTGGGTTGGGGCCTCGCCGTTGGTGTAGATCAGTGGATCCGGCGCGATGGCGAAGAGTTCGCCCTGGCCTTCGAGCTGCATCATGGTTGCTCCTTTCAGTAAGGGGCGGCCCGGACGGACCGCCCCGGGCCGCTCTAGGCGGCTTCGTCGGTGGGGTCCTCGTCGAGCGCTTCCGCGAGCTCGTGCACGGCGCGGAGGACGTTCGCGGCGGTGGCCTTAACGGTCTCCATGTCTGCCTTGGACCATCCGGCGACGTAACCGACGCTGTAGGCGCTCGTGTCGAGTCCGAGCATTCCGGCCATCACGTAGGCCACGCTCTCGGCCTCGGTTTCCTTGACGCCACGGTGGGCCACGTATTCCTTGTGGTCCTCGTCGGCGTGCAAGATCACGTGTGCGGCCTCGTGGATAGCCGTCTTGGCTGCCTGAGCGGGGGAGAGGCCGGCATCGATCACAACGCGGCGCGTGCCGTCCGTGGTGGTGTAGCCGTTGACCTCGCCGGGAATCTCTTCGTGGGTGACGGTCCAGCCGCGGACGCTGAGAAATTCGGTGACCTTGGCGACGATGCCCAGATCATCGGAGCCGGTAAGGCGGCGGGCGGGGCTGCTGTAGTCCTCGGCCCCTTCCATGAGGTCAGTCTGTGAGATATCGAAAACCGAGAGGATGGGGAAGCGGACGACGGTTTTTTCTTCGTCCTCGCCGGTGGCCTCGTTGGTCTCGGTGACCTTCTTGGTGCTGTAGCCGAAAATCTTGATGGCCTTCTCACCCTTTCGGACCTGACGGCCGAGCTCCTGCCATTTGCGGAATCCGGCAACGCGGGTGGCCACGTTGCACTGGGAAAGGATCAAAATGACGTTGTTGAGGCTGTACGCGTGGAATGCCTGGGCGAAAGCCAAGAACTTCATCCACTCATCCGAGCTTGTGAACGATTCGATTTTGGCGGTGAGCTGAGCTTGCAGCGCTTCGGCCTGAGCCTTGCGCTCTTCGGCGGTCTTGCGGGTCTTGGTGGCAGTGGCCATGGTTTCGGCTCCTTCGGGATGGGCTGTTTTCTTATCTCTATTCTAGCCCCCCTAGGAACTTTTTTGCAAGCCCCACTAGGAGATTTTGGGGAGTTTTCCGGATTTCCTGATTTCCTGATTGGTAGATTTCTGCTTTTCTGCCTTTGTAGAAAACCGGACTTGCCATTACTTGGATCACGCGGCCCGGCGCTACTGGGTGGCGATTGTCGCCGTAGCCAGCTGTGGTAATCCCCGCCCGTAACCACGACGCAAGCCCCCATGTGCCTTGAAACCCGGCCACGACGCATGGTTCCTGTGCCGTCGCCAGCCCGGCCCCGCGCGGTAGATGTGTGTCGTCCCGGCTGAAAAGAACCCGGCCAGGGCGGCAGGGGAGACGGCCGCTCACGGCTTGGACCATGGGAAACTCCTCCGTTGCGCTGTCCCCACTGTGGGCCGGTGGAGACAGGAGGATGAATCTCAGAGCGGTCCACACTGGGTGTCAGCGTGCGGCCGCTTCTTGGACTCCTCGTTGGTAGTCGTCCGCGAACCTGGTTCGCCAGGACTGGCCCGAGGGTGCCGGACGATGTTCGGCCGCTTCCTTCTGGATCCGCTGGAATGCGGCCTCAGCCTGAGCTTTTGCGGCGCGGGAGCGTTGGATTGCTCGTTGGCTGCGGCTGTAGACGGGCTGGCCGTTAACGCGCCAATGGTTGAGCCTGCCTTGAAGGAGAGCGGGCAGGTTGAGAGCACCGTCAAAACCGTCGTGCCGGTGCTCGGTGCCATCCGGTTTAGTGTCGACCGCGTGCAGGATATCGCTGGGGGTGTAGTCGGCGCGGAAGAACGGTGCCAGGATCCGCGCGAGATGGCGGGAGCGGAGCTTACGCATCGGCGGTGAGTGCCATTGAACCGTGCGGGCCGCTTGCAACTCATTGAAGGATCGGGTTGCCTCATCCAGGGCGTTTGTCGTCCCGTCAAGCGGCCATTGCAGGTCTGCACGAGCGGCCGTCATCTCGGCCACCCACTTGGTTGTCGCCTGAAAATAGGCTTTCAGGGTGGGCGAAGCCCACGCCTTTATGCCCTTGGGGGCGGTTTTTCCTTTGGAGGGGTTAGGGTTGCCATTTATGTCCACAGCCAACCCGAACATCGTCAGGATCGGGTCCAGCTTGCACTTGAAATCCATGCGCTGGACCTCCTCTTCACCGAATCTGGCCAGCTCCTCTTCGGTGGCAGGACGGCAAAGAACGTAGACGGCTCGGTCGGCCATCCGTTCTTCCCGTTCGCCGTCCTTATGCAGGTTGGATGCGCCCAAGCAGTTCTTGGGTGTGTAGATCGCTGAGCGGCCGCCAGCGACGACAGCGAGGAAACCGTAACGGATCAGCCAGCGCTTGATGCGCCCCAGGGTGCCTTGGCCAATGCCGGCCATGGCCAACAGATAGGCATTGCCGGGAGTCACGGTGTGGCTGTTGAAGTCAAAGCCTTGAAGAAGAAGCTCAGCCACGGAGAGGAGGTTTCGGCGGAAGTCAGTTCTGCGCAAGGCGAGTTTGGGGTGATGGCGGATGGCTTCGAGCCAATCGAAGTCGGTGGTCAGCGCGCAGCTGCCCTCGGGAACGGCGCGCAGGACGTTCTCCTCGTCCCGTTCCACGAGCCGGTTCAGGCGACGGGGAGCCTCCGTGCGTTTCGAGTGCTCGCCCAGCTGGGCCGGATCCCGCTGCTTCCACACGCCCGGCAACCCCTGTACGGCAACGTAGCCGGGGATACTCGGGGTGCACGTACTTGTGGTGTTGCAGGGGGCAACTCGTATGCGGGCATGCGTTGACGCCGGTTCAAGGTCCGGTACCATAAGGGGGACAAGATCCTTTCAGGTTTGAAGGGAACACAAAGGGACCGTCCCTCGCGGGAAGGTTCTGTTTATCCATCGCCGGCCCGTCGCCAAACAAAGACGGTGATGGAAGGATTCGGAAGGCCCGCTCGCGCGGGCCTTCTTCTTTTAAGCGGCCTGGATAGGCAGCTCCTCAGCTTGGGGTTTCGGCTTGGGGAACACTGGCAGGCCGCCGTTCTCCTCAAGATGCCGGATGAGAGTGTCCAGGTAGAAGCTCAGGGAAAGGCCTGAGGCATCGGCTGCGTCGCTGACGGCGGTCCGTCGTTCGGGTATCACCTTGCCCTGTAAGAGCACGGTTAGTGCACCGTCACGGCGGCGGGCTCGACCGGGTTGTGTACTCATAGGATTAACCTGCCACGCAAGTTATGCATATGTACGGATTTGGGTCCGCGCGTGTCGCACTTAATCAGCTGGATCGGCTTTCGATCGATCACTACGCGTCCAAAGGGTTGAGCCCTTTACGTAAAGGGCGATGCCTGCCAGCGCATCATCGAAGGCAGATTCTTTGAGTTGATAGACCACTCGCTGCCCTTGACGGTTCTCGGAAGCATCGGATGTGACGGCACCGCGGTCCTCCAGCTGCCGCAGATGCCATGCCACAGTCTTGTAGCCTGCCCCGATAGCTCGTCCTATGTCGCCCGAGGTCCCTCCCTCGGGATTCTGGGCAAGGTGCCGCAGAATTTCGATCCTCAACGGGTTGATCCCCAGGACGTCGATCACGTCAGCCGCCCAGGGGGGCGTGGGGGTGGATGGCTGGACATAGCGGGGCATCCCTTCATTCTGTCGCACTCGGCATTCTTAGCTTTCCACTGACTAACTTAATACGATAGTCTGCTGCAAGAGGGAAAATAAATCGGATAGTAGGGACACGCGCATGGTTGCTGGTGAGGCCTAAGTCTCAATAGGTCGGTATGACAAGCGTTTTCGATGAATTGCAGGGACAATAGCGCCGTTCCATCGAATGGATAATCCGCCATCTTGTCGGAGGCTGCTGGTTAGGTATTGAACGATGTTCCAGGGGGAGGACAGGGTTTGAAGAATTTGGTGCCGTTCGGCACGCCGTGGCCGATGAATGCAACCCTGAGGGAACGCGCCGCCTGTGAGCGTGAGGCTTTCCGCTCATGGGTTGACGGCCTGGCTATCCCGTCCAGCCAGCGAAGGGTGCTCATTGAACTTCTAGGGCTGATGGATGAGCGGGAGTTCGTAGAAGGCCGCGCAGCTTGCGTAACGTACGAGGCGGAATTGGGCCGCCGCACCGGTTTAGGGGAATCCCTGGGCTCTGTAATCGATGATTTGGCGGCTGCTGGTCTGCTGACTTCCCACCGTGCCGCTGACGTGTTCCAGGATGGCCGGTCGGGCGTGGTGTTGCGTGTGCGGCGTCCAGATGTGGTCCTCACCGTAGAAGCGGCTGGCACGTTGTGGCTGGCCGATTCCTGGACGCGGAAGCACCGGCGTGGAGTAAGCCTGTGAAACAAAGTTCATCGGCCGCTGTGTTGGCTGTAGCGGCGTTTCTTTTTGCCCCTGTCCTGATTGTGATGCTGTTCCTCGGGACCGGTGGTGCGAAGGCCGCCGCGTCTTGCGGGGTGGGCGGCACGAGCGTGGCAGTGGGGAACGTCCCTGCCAAGGTCGGAGCCTTTTCGGGAAAGCAGCTGGAGAACGCGGCAGCGATCATGAAGGCCGCCAAGGACCTCGGGTTGCCTGCGGCCGCTCAAATCCTTGGTGTGCAGGCAGCCATTGGTGAGTCCACCCTGAACGTCATCGACTACGGCGATGCAGCTGGCCCGGACTCCCGTGGCTTATTCCAGCAGCGCGCCAATGGCGCATGGGGGTCCTACGCGGACCGCATGGACCCGCACACCAGCGCTACAAACTTCTTCAAAGCACTGGCGAAGGTTTCCGGGTGGGAGCAACTGGAGCCGAGCACGGCGATCCATCGGGTCCAGCGCAACGCCGTTGAGAACCACTATGCGCAGTTCCGTGCCCCTGCAGCTGAGATTGTGAAGGCCCTGGGCGGGGAGGCCGGCGCGGGCATTGACGCGTCCGGCGCGTGCCCCAGCGCCGGGGGAGCGGTCGTAGGGCAGCTGTCCGGCAAGTGGGTCCACCCTCTTGCCGGAGCCCCCATGACCAGCGGTTACGGCCCCCGTCCTGCCCCTCCGGGCACCGTCGGGGGAGTGCTGGCTAACTTCCACTACGGAATCGACTTCTCCACCCCCGGTCACGCGGGAACGATCGTGGCGGTGACGGATATGAAGATCGTCAAGGTCCGGAACCTTGACGGAACCTTTGGTACCGGCGTCACCGGCCAAACCACTGATGGCAAGTTGAGCATCGGTTACTACCACATGGAAGCCGGGTCCTTGAAGGTCAAGGAGGGCGACGTCGTTGCTGCCGGGACACCGCTGGGAACCGAAGGGGCCACGGGCAACGTCACCGGCCGTCACCTGCACATGGAGTTCTTCCCTGGCGCGCTGCCTAACCCAATGGTCCCGATCAACCAGACCATAGACCCGGCCCCGATCCTCAAAGCACAAGGAGTGAACTTCTAGTGAGTATCAACAAATTCGGTTTCGTCGTGGCCGTGACCGCCGCCCTGGCTGGCTGCGCTGCCCCGGCATCAGAGACCGCCCCGGCGACGCCTGCCATCACAACGAACATTCCCGTAGAGGACCCCGGCCACTCTGAAGATCACGGCGTTCCCGCCGTGACCTGGGACGCGGCCGCTGAAGAGAAGGTCAAGGCTCTGGCCGCTGACCTGATGGGCAAGTTCGCCCGCCCCGACCTGACGGACCGGGCGTGGTTCAACGCGTTGCAGCCGCACATGAGCGCTGACTACCAAGAGTCCGCGCAGTACATCGATCCCGGCCGCATCCCGGTCCGGCAGATCGTGTCCGGCCCGGTACTGGTCCGGGAGAAGGGAAACCCCATGTCCGTCACGGCCGAGTTCACCACCAATAACGGCCCATGGGTCCTGTCCCTCCACCGGACCGGGCAGGACGAGCCCTGGCTGATCACCAACATCGCACCCAAAGATTCCTGAGCAGCATCACCACTCCGAAACGAAAGAGGTAGGCCCATGGCCATCGAAAAATCGCTGATCCAGCCGGAACCGGTGATCAGCGCCATCATCAACGGTGACAACACCGGCGTCCTGAAAATCAACGGGGAAGAACACCCCTACGAAGCCCTGGACGTCAACGATCTGCGGCAAGCGCTCATGAAGCGGGTCATCGGAGAAGCGGCCACGCTCGGCCGCCCGGTCCGCGTAACTTCCATGGATGACAGCGGGGTTTCATACCTCGTTGTCTCCCCAGCTGGGGAAGTCGAGGAAGAACAGCCAGAGGCTGTCCCGGAGGACGCCAGCACGATCATTGAGCGCATTCCCTCGGCTACGTCCGCCACAACCACCGTCACCAAAGCCCCTGCGACGCCAGCTGCGCCAACCGCAGGGACATCGGCAGAAGCGCCCGCTACGCGCCGGTCCATCAGGGAGGCCAGCAGCTTTCTGGCCGCTCCCAGCGCCGTCGAACCAGCCAGCCAGGGTATCCGGGGATGGCTCAACAGCCTGGGCATGTCGTTGGCACCCTCGGAGGAAGAGCTGAGCGAACGCGAAGATATCCGGCTGGCCTCCAAGCACTTCGCCGGCACCCGCACCATCGCTGTGGCTAACCAGAAGGGCGGGTCGAACAAGACGCCTACCGTTGCCGACCTCGCGGCCGTGTTCGGCCGTAACGGCGGCAGTGTCGTGGCTTGGGACAACAACCCCACCACGGGCACCCTGGGGTGGCGGACGGAAAAAGGTGATCATTCCCGGAGCGCACTGGATGTGATTGCGGCCGCTGATGCGCTGCTGTCGCCCACGGCCCAGTCAGCGGATATCAACGCGTTCGTGCACCACCAGAGCACGGACAAGTACGACGTGTTGCGCTCTGATGCCGACGTGGCCGGTACACACGAAGTCACCGCTGAAGAGGTCGATATTCTGCACCGGGTTCTCTCCAAGTACTACCGGCTGATCCTCATGGATTCGGGCAACAACCACCGGAGCGCCGAGTGGAACCGCATGATCGATCACGCGGACCAGTTGGTGGTTCCCACCACCAACGAAGAGGACCGGGTAGAGGCCGCTCTGTTGACCTTGCAGGGTCTGGACCTGAAAGGCGAACGCTCGGCTGACCTTGCTTCCAACGCCGTCGTGATCGTCTCCGAACGGCAACGGGGCGAAGCGCGGTTGTCCCAGGAGACGGCAGAGAAGTTCCGCCCCTACGTCCGGGACGTGGTGGTGGTGCCGTTCGATGAGGCCTTGAAGTCGGGCCAGATCCGTTTTGGCGCGCTTCAACCGGCGACCCGGAGGGCGTGGCTGCGGGCGGCAGCTGCGGTGGCGCGTGGGCTATGACCGTGGCAGAGAAAACCGAGAACGTCAGTCCGTGGGTGACGGCCGCGCAAAGCATCGCCCCGGAAGTCCAGGCCGCTGCCCCTGAACCGGAGCCATCACCGGCAGCCGAGGAACAGCCAATGCCGTTCGTGGCCGCGCACGGCGGGGCCGGTGCCACAGCGTGGGCCGCGATCCTCGACGGCGCCGACCATGGCCAACAGTTGCCCGCTAATGGGGAACCGGCAGTGCTTGTTGCCCGTGCGAGCCTCCACGGCATCGACGCGGCCAAGGCTTCCATTGCCGCCCACGGACGGGCCGCGTTCAGCACCGTCCTGATCGTCCCGGCCTCACCGGGACGCATGCCGCGTCTGATCCAGAACGAGCTCAAAGTTCTCGGCGGCGCGGTTCCTCTGGTACCCGTCCCGTGGGTGCCGGGTCTGCTGATCAAACGCTCTGCCCTGTCAGATTTCACTGACGTACCTGCGAAGGACCTGGAAAAGATCCGCACCGCACTTTCAACGATTAAAGGAGAAACGAAATGACCGTTATGACCAAGCTGACCAACGTTGCAACCACCGTCGTGGCCGAGGCTAAGCCGCTGCCCAAGGAAGTCCAGGACGGGCTCGACACCGTTCTGATGTGGACGAAGATCATCGGCGGCTCCCTCGCCGTGCTGGGCCTGATGGTTCTGTTTATCGGCCTGTTCTTCGCCCACCAGCGCGGCCGCGGTGAAGAGTTCATGGGCAAGGCCGGCTGGTGGCTGACCGGTGCTATTGGGTTGGGCACGGCCGGTGTTCTCGCTGCCCTGTTCGTCGGTTAGGAGAGCCCATGCCTACGACAAAGAAGCCGCAAACGCTGCGCGGGAAGGTCGCCCTGTGGGCCTCCGTCCTCGTGGTGTTCGTCGTCGCGATTCTGTTGATCCTGATCGTGGTCAAGCCCTCCGGCCAGCCTGAACCGTCTGGACCGGTAGCCGTGGAAACACCCAAGAATGAGGGCGGCTGCAACGTCCCCGCAGGGGATATCTCTTCCAAACCTGCCATGCCCAAAGACCTCCGCTGGAACGCCGAGAAGGGCTGGACCTGGCCTGTCTCGGACACCTACGGCCCAACCAAGACCAAGGACGGATTCCCGGCCTGCTTCGCCCGCTCACCGCTCGGAGCAGCTCTGACGGCCGTCTCGATGAACGCAGCCGGAAACCTGATTAACGCCCGTAAAGCCGGTGAGTTTTACGGCATAGATTCTCCGGGGAAGGAGGTTTTGCTCGCCAAAACACCTGATAAGGCGGCTATGACGGCGCCCCCGTCATTTTCGGGTTTCATCGTGGACAGCTTCACCGGAAACGAAGCCTCCATAACGCTGGTCGTGGCCACGGCAGCGAGCAACTCCGGGTACGCGGGGCTTCCCCTGACCTTCCAGTGGGTGGACGGGGACTGGAAACTCAAAATTCTTGACGACGGATCGACGTTCGTCGGCCAGCCCCCGGTACCGGTCAAGGGCGGATTTGTTGAATGGAGTGCGTCAAATGGCTGATTGCAATCCTTTGACCGACGGTGCAGCCTGCGTGGCGGGAAAGGTGATCGGCGGCGTCGTTGGCGGCGCGAAGGATGCCGCCGCGGGTGCGGTGAACTCTGCCGTGGACTCCGGGGCCAACGGCCTCGGTGAAACCATGATGGGAGCCTGGGATTCGATTATGAAGGGCTTCCTGACGTCCTGGCTGGATTCCGGAATGCTCGTCAGTCTGGACGGCGCGTCCATGCAGTGGCTCGGGGACCAGTTGCAGGTGATCAGCATCTTCCTCGCCACGATCGGCATCATGGTCGCGTGCGTGTGGACGATGGTCCACGCGCGAGGTGATCAGGCCGTGAAGGTCTCCAAGGCCCTGCTGATGACATTCCTGGTGACCACCCTGGGAACAGCGTTGATGCAGGTTGCCATTCCTGCCGGTGACGCCTTCGCGAAGTGGATCCTTAACGAGGCCGGTGTAACGGTCTCCGGATACGGCGCGATTGGTCCCGCCTCGCAGGCGACCGGTTCCATTGGTGCGGGCCTGGCGATTATTGCCGGGATTTTCGGGGTGATTGCCACTTTGTTGCAGTGGATCATCATGATTATCCGCGCCACAGTCCTGCCGCTTTTGATTGCGTTTTGGCCGGTGGCTGCGGCGGCCGCGATGATCCGCGGCGCTGAAGGCGGTTTTGCGACGATCACGAAGTGGTTGATTGCCTTCCTGATCTACAAGCCGGTGGCGGCGATAATTTACGCGTTCGCGTGGAAGCTGAAATCAGGCGGTGACGGTATTGGAGGCGTCATCAACGGCATGCTGCTGCTGGTGCTGGCTGTGGCTGCCCTTCCGGCGATCATGAAGCTCCTGGGCCCTGCAACCTCCGCGATGGGTTCAGCTGCGGGCGGGACCATGGCCATGGCTGCCGGTGCCGCTGTCGTCTCCGCCGGTGTGGCCGGGGGAGCAGCCATCGCCACGGGCGGCGGCTCAGCTGCTGCCGGTGCCGCTGCTGCTGGCAAGGCCGGCACGGCTGGTTCCGGCATGTCCATGGCTCAGGGCGCATCGGTTTCCTCCGGGTCCTCCGGGGGCTCCGTCTTGGGCGGTGGAGGAGGTTCATCCGGTGGCAGCGGCCCGTCCGGCCCCTCGGGCGGTAGTGGCCCCTCGGGTGCACCTGGCTCTTCCGGGGCCAGCGGTGGCACGGGTTCGGGTGGGTCCTCAGCTGGTGGCGCTGGTCCTTCGGCCGGTCAGCCGTCTTCTGGTGGGGTCGTGGCCGGTGGTTCGCCGTCCACGGGGGCTTCCGGGTCGAAAGCAGGAATTCACGCAGCTGCCCAGTCTCTGGGCGGGACTGTAGCCCGCGGGGCACAAGACGCTGACGGAAAGGGCGTGTTGGGATCATGAGCGATAACGTTCCCCAGGAAAAATTCGGGAACTGGCTTCAGCCAGCGTCCCCTGGCCTGTACGGGCTGAGCCTGCCAGCGGTGATTGTCAGCGCTGCCGGTTTGGTCCTTGGCCTGTTGTTGCTGATGCGGGGCTTCTATCTCGCCGCTGTGCTCCTTGTGCTGGTCGCGGCCATGATTGTGCTGCTGGGCATGGTGAAGTTCGGTGGAACCACGATCATTGCCAAGGTCACTGATCGGTTGTCCCTGGCGTCCCGGAACGCTTCCGGTTCGTCGTTTTACGTCACCGGGGCCTTGTCGACGCTTCCCCCTGAGGATGCTGAGCGCCTTCCTGGCGCGCTGCTGGACGTGGACACGATTTCGGGCACTGACGGGTTGGGCCGTGAGTATTCACTGCTGCACCACAAGTCCGTGGGCCAGCTGGCGGCCGTGTTCGGGTGCTCCCCGGACGGCGCTGCCATGCAGGAGCAATCGACGGTGAATTCACAGGTGTCCAAGTTCGGCGTCTGGCTTTCGTCCCTGAGCGTCGAAGAGGGCCTGACCGGTGCCACGGTCGTGGTTGACTCGGCGTCCGAGTCCTCGGCCGGCACCTGTGCGGCGATCCGTGAAGACGTGGTGCCGGGGGCACCGGACTTCGCCAAGGAAGTCCTGGACCACGCGGTGGGCACCCTCCCGGCACGGTCGGCGGTGCTGAACGTGTACGCCACGATGGTCTGGGACACCGAAACGTTGGGGGCCTCGGAGAAGGACGTGTCTTCCGCAGTTGCCGAGGTCGCTTCCCGTCTGCCGGCGCAGAGCGAAATGCTCAGCGACGCCGGGGCAGGTGCCCCGGAACCTCTGGTCGAGGCGGAACTGGCCCATATCGCGCAGCTGGCGTATCAGCCGATGCGTGATCAGGAAATGGCGTTGGATGCCCTGAGCGGCCGCCAGGCCGTGAAGGACTGGCAGCATGCCGGTCCGGGATTCTTCGATGATTCCCAAGGCCGTGTGGTGTTCCACGACGGTGTTGCTTCCATGACGCTGATGATGACCGTGCCTCCCGGCGCGCACATCACCTCGAGGAGCTTTGACCGGATTTTCGGACCGAACTCCAAGTTCCTCCGCAAGCGGGTGGCACTGTTCTACCGGCCGGTGGACCCCGGATCGGGGGCCAAGGTTGTCGATAAGTTGGTCAAAACTGCTGACTGGAAGATCAGTACCCGCAAAGGCCGGCCGACGTCCTGGGACCGGGCGGCCAAGGCCGTGGCAGAGAAGACCGAAGAGGAACTGGCAACAGGTGCCAGGCTCTCGCTGTTTTCGATGATGGTCACGGTGACGTTCTCCCCGGATGAGAAGTCCTACCGGGATGCGCTGAACCAAGTGAAGTCTCTGATGAACCAGCTCATCATGCCATACCGGTTCGTTGAGCACGCCGGTTCGGCCGCCTTCCACACCACGCTTCCGTTCGGTGTCCTGCCGTGGCGCTACTCCGGCTCTCCCCTCTGGCTCGGAAAGGGAACGAACTAATGTCCAGCAAAAAGGCACCTGAAACCAAGCACTTCAAAACGTCCAAGGGCTTTACCGGATTCGGTGGAGGCCGCTGGGGCAAGCGTCCCAAGCCTCCGCAGTGGTATTCGTCCTCGAACCAGCTGTGCGGGATCTATCCTTTCTCAGCCGGGACGTCCCGGCCGAACCTGGGCACCCCGTTGGGCCGAGATATGAACGTGGGCACTGCGGTGGCCGGGGACATGAAGTCCTGGTATGACGCGGGCCTGATTTCCTCGGCCACGATGATGCTCTTTGGCTTGAACGGCAACGGCAAGTCCTCGGTCGCGCAGCGGTTCATCTACTCCATGGCCGCACGCGGCATCGTTCCGATGGTCTTTGACCCGCTGAAGGATGAGTACGGCGAGATGATCGAGCTTATGGGCGGGAAACGATTCAGTTTCGGCCCACGCGGGAAGGACCGCATCAACCTGATGCACCTCGGGGCGCTGGGAGAAGCGGCACACAAGATCGGTGGGAACCTCGGGGAAGAACTGCTCCAGGAAGCCATCGGCAAGGCTGTGGACATGGTTGCCCTGGTCGTACAGATCAACCGCGGCCGCCCGCTGGAGGACTTCGAAGATACCGCGCTGGACCTGCTGGTCCGTTCGGTCATCAAACGGGTCCGGAACGCTTCTCCGCACGATCTGAAGGCCGCGTTCCTGAACCCGCCTCCGGAAGTTCTCTCGGCTGTCGCCTGCAACAGCCCGGAAGAGTTTCTTTCCGAGTACCGGACGCTGCACCTGTCAGTGCTCGCCATGCTCAACGGCCAGATGGGGCCGCTGATCGGCGGCAGCGATGCCATGTCCGTGCCGCTGGGCAATCCGGGCGGGTTCTGCTTCGATACCTCATCCATCCCGGCGTCGAACACCAAGCTCCTGTCGGCGGCCATGCTGGCGACCTGGAACATTGGCTTCTCCGCGATCGATGCCCACTGGGAAATCTCCCAGCATGATCCCTCCGTCCACTGGGGCGGCTATCTGGCCGTCCAGGACGAGTTTTGGTACCCGATGCGTGCCTGTGAGGGCATCATCGACCGGGCAGACCGTATCGGTCGGACCAACCGTGGCCTGGGTGTCAGTGAACTGAAAATCACCCACAGCCCCAAGGACTTCCTGTCACTGCCCAACGAGAAGGACCGTGCCACGGCCAAGGGCTTCGCCCAGCGCAGCGGCATCCTGGGCCTCATGGCCCTGTCCCTCGATGACCTGCACGAGCTCAGTGCGGTCCAGCCGCTCAACGCCAGGGAAATTGAAACCGTGAACAGCTTCAACACCCCGCCTGACTGGAAGCCGAAATTCAACCCCGACGGCACCCCGGCTCCCCCTCCCGGCGCCGGAAAGATTCTGCTGAAGGTGCCGGGCCGGGCAGGGATTCCGGTCAAGATGACCCTGACCGACATTGAAAAGAAGCACCACGTCACCGACGAACGCAGCAAACGGTTCGTGCCGACGGAAGTTCAAGACGCTGAGATGGAAGGAGCGGCCGCCTGATGGGTGCACCAACACGGGCGCGGTACCTGCGCCAAAAGAACCGGGCAACGATCATCGGCGCTGCCGTCCTGATCGGTGTGCTTCTCTCCGTGGTGGCCGGCCTGGCTGTCGGCGGGTTCTACGCCACCGGCACCTGGGCGGGGCCCCAGATCGTCGTCCAGGAGCTGGTGAAGGGGCCGCGGGAGTTCTCCGGCCTGTATATCGCCGGGATGGGAACCGTCGCGGCTGTGATCGCGGCCGTCATCGTGGGCGGGTTGCTCCTGGCCCGGAAAGCATCCCCGAAGTCCTCCTGGGTGGACCCGGCAGCCCGGCACATGGCGGCGTTCAAAGAGGTCAAATCTCTTTCGGCCAAGGTCACGATTGCCGATAACCGGAAGATGAAGTGCCAGGCTGACGGCTGGCCCGGTTTCGAACTGGGAAAGATCGTCCCCACGTCCCAGCCGTTGTACGCGAACGCTGAACTGGTCGGCCTGATCTTTGCCGGCCCTCGCGCCGGCAAGTCCGCCTCCTATGCGGTGCCGTTCATCCTGGACGCTCCCGGCGCGGTCATCGTCACCGAGAACAAGCGGTTCCTGACTGACGCTACCCGCGACGTGCGAGCCAAGAACGGCGGAAATATCTGGGTCTTTGACCCGCAGCGCATTGTCGGGGAAGCGCCGGGCTGGTGGTGGAATCCGCTGTCGATGGTCCATGACGCGGCCAGCGCATGGACTTTGGCTGACACGTTCGCCAAGGCCGAAATGGAATCCGTAGGAGAGAAGGGCTTCCAGTTCTTCGAGCTTCGCGCCACGCAGCTGCTTCGCGGGTTCTTCCTCGCGGCCGCCGTGAAAGGCCTGCCCTTGTCCACGGTGCAGGAATGGATTTCGGATCGGGACGTGCGCGAACCTGAGGCCATCGCGATCCTGAACGAGACCCGCCACGTCGAGGTCCTGAACCAGCTGGCCAGCATCTTCTCCCCGGACTCCCTGCCCGAACGTTCCGGCGTGTTTTCCACGGCGCAGATCATGACTGAATGCCTGACCAACCATGAGATTGCGCGGTGGGTCAACCCTGTTGAAGGTGATGAGGTCGCCTCCCCGGAGGTTCCCGGTTCGGTGTACCGGGGACGCCGGCACTTCAACCCGGCAGAGTTCGTCCGCAGCAAGGACACCCTCTACTCGCTCTCCAAGGACTCGGCCGGTGGCGGCCGCGCACTGGTCACGGCCATGGCCGTGGCCGTGCTGGAAGCGGCCGTGGAATTCGCCACCGAATGCCCTGGGGGCCGGTTGCCTGTCCCCCTCTCGGCCATCCTGGATGAAGCGGCGAACGTCTGCCGCTGGTCCAAGCTGCCCAAGGAATACTCCCACTTTGGCTCCCGTGGAATCCTCGTGGCCACCATTCTGCAGTCCTACTCCCAAGGCGAATCCGTCTGGGGCGAAAAGGGCATGGAAGCCCTGTACCAAGCCGCCAACTGGGTCCTGTACCTGGGCGGCAACAAGCCTGGCCCCTTCCTCTCCAAAACCTCCGAAGCGGTCGGGGATTACTACTACACAACGCCCGGTTCACCCGGATCCAAGGATTCCCCCCGCGGTCCGGCCCAGGAACACCGTGACCGCATCTTCGATGTGGCCGAGCTCGCCGCCCTTCCCAAGGGCCGGGGCATCCTGATTACGGGCCAGAACCGGGCTGCCCTGGTCAAGTCCACCCCGTGGATGTGGACCAAGCACAAGGAAGCGGTCGAGGCGTCCCTTCGCGCCCATGACCCGCAGGCTGAAAGGACTATTCAGGACGCTGTAGCCGAAGCCGAGTCTGTGCGCCGCAACCCTGACATGACGCCGGTGGCAGCGTGAGCGGCACCGCTGAACAGAACGGCCAGTTCCCGGAAGAGCACCTTCCGGGAACTGGTCTGCTCTTTGAGGAAACTGACGCCGAACAAGACACGGGCACGCCTCCCGCTGCTCCGGCCGATAGCCAGGACGACTGCGCGGCTGAGCTTCCCTCGCCCGGTGCTGGCGGTGCTGCGCTGGCCGGGCTGGACCCCGCGGCCATGGAGGACCTGGTGGCAAAGGTTGCTCTCCGTCGCTACACCAAACGTCTCGAAGCCGAAGTGGACGCCCGGCTTGATCAGCTGGACTGGTCCGCCGTCACCGAAAGCATCGACTCGCGCTTGGCCGGCGACGTTGCAGAAGCCGCGGGGGTGGATACCTCGACCGGGGAAATCACTGACAGCACTGATACCCAGGTTGATGCCAAAGCACCGGCCGCCGAGGACACGGAAGAGACTCCCGAGCCTGCTTTCCGTACCGTGTACGACTTCTACGAAGGCATCTACGGGCCGCTCTATGAACACTACGATTCACGCCCGGGCGTCCTCGCCCAACGCGGGACCCCGCCCATCCAGTGGTGCCGGCAGTGGTGGAACCACGAGTCGGTCATGATGCGCCTGACTGCCCTTTGGCAGGCTTACGAAGTCGCCTACGCCGAAGGCGGCGGCGCACTGAGTACCTGGATGCTTGATCACGCTGACCGCCATTTTGACCGGATCATGGCCGAAGGGGGGCCGCTGTCAGAATGCCGCTCGGACCACGGCCACAACATGACCCGCTATCCCGTTGACCCGCTGCCCGAAGGCCTGAACCTCGACGCAACAACCGTCCAGCCAGCACCGTCTGGCAACGAAAGGAAAACTGCATGAACCGGGAAGAACGCCGCCGCCAGGAAAATGCCAACCGCCAACCGGGACCATCGCAAAAGACCATCGCGCCGCATCGGATTGACGCCGAAAATCAGGACTTCATAGCCGGAACCATCTTCGTCCACGGTGCAGCCGGCATCCGCCCCGATACAGACGGGCCAGCCCTGCCGCCTCTGTTCGTAGTGCTTCTGGATAAGAAAGCGCTGACCCCCGCCCCGGAGCTGTTGCATCTCTTTGACCTGTTCGACGCCCAGGGAACCGTCAAAATCAATGACCAGTTGCAGGGCACCGCCCGCTGGGGGGCCATGCCAGCCGGGAATGGCCAGATGCTCGCCAAGCTGGAACTGAACCTTGCAGCACCCGTGAGGACACGTCCCTCATTCCTTCTGCTGGCAGACAACTACAAAGACATTTGGGACATCCCCGCCACGGCAGGCTACGTACTGGGCATCACGACCACCGAACGGTTCTATGCGCTGAGCGATTCCAGTTCCTACGCTGACGCACTGGAAGCGTGCATCGTTATGCTGCCCGAGCCCAGTAACGCGGCACAGATGCTCAGCGAGCATTACAGCACCACCGACACACCGTTCTCGCCGGACGCGTCCCCTCTGCTCATCTTCAACGAAGACGACACCGACAACATGCGCTACCAGGTCGGAATCGCCACAGGCCCTGACGGGGAAGTGGTGTATCCCTTTATGCTGCTCCGGCCCACAGGGATCACGCAGATCGCCCTGGGTGATGGTTCCGTTCCCAAAGCGATCTCGTCGGCCTACGCCGAACGCGGCCTGCATTGGTTTGATGCTCGGGCTTCAATCAAACGCGCCGAGGGCTGGGCATGGAGGGAACAGGGCAATGACTTCATCATCACCGACGCAGACTGCGTCCTTGTCGCGTCCTTTGCGCCGCAGACAACGGGAGCCGAAGGAAAGTGGCTCGACGCAGTGCGGACCACGGGAACCCTTGTCCTGAACATCGGAGACGAACTGGTGATGGACGATGGAATCTCAACACGAGAGCAAATGATCACCGCGCATGAACGGGGCAACGTTGTTACCGGGCTCATCCTGCACGCCAGCGCCTCATCGGCATCCGAGGCGGCATACCCGGAAGCTGTCCTTGAAAGCACCCAGGACGACGCGGAGGCCAATACCCGCCCGTGGTGGAAACGCCTCTTCCGATCCTGACCCCTGCACAGGAGGGCCCTGCACACCAACGGTGTGCAGGGCCCTCTTGCGTGCCGCCAGCTGCTACTGGTCTGATTCCTGGCCACCGCTAATGCGACGCAGCATATTCGCGAGAAGGATGGCCGAGTCAGCGGCCACCCCCGCATAGCGACGGTTTATTGTTGCGCCATGCTTGACTCCCTGGGCCTGCTCAATCGCTGAACGGACAAGCTTCCGAAGAGCTGCGTTCTCCGAACCAGCAAGATCGACCTCGATCACGCGGTCCAAACGATTTTTCGTTTGGGCTACAGGAGGTTCTTCCTCACCCTCGGGCAGGTGCCGCGCCGGGACATAGGCTGCCTCAGACAGGCGTTCCAGGATGATCACACAGTCGTTGCCGACATTGCGGTAGTCCTGTTCGGTCCTGGCGTTCGCGAAGTGGCGTCGAAGTTCCGTGATTTCTTCGTCAACTCGGGTCCAACCGGTCCGTGGCTGAGTGGTTACAGGTTCAGCGAGGACCGACGCGACCGTACCCGCTTCCAAATCTGCGAGCTGTTCGTGCAAGGGGTCAAATAGCTCAGCAAGGATCTGACGCCGAGCTTGCCACGAACCGTAGCCGTTGTTGTTTTTCCAGTAGGTGTAGAACCCGTCAAAGTCTGTGAATGGCGGCTGAAAATCCACCGATAGGCGCTTCAATACGGCTCGCAAGGCGGCCATAACGGCGCGGGACTCAGCCTGCGAAATCCTCGGATTGTTGTCCGTGCCACGGCTGCGATATTCGTCATGGACAAGCCTGGCCAAAGGAACAGCAATCTCTACGTCAGTGGCATTCTGGAGTGGCCCCGCATGGATTCGTTCTATGAGTTCGGTATTCAACCGGTACTGCTGGGGCGTCCAGACATCGGCCGCCTCTACTTCTTCAAAAAAGTCAGTCTCTCGCATTGTGCGAGTCTAGCCAGCCGTGCCGAGTTCCAACGCAGCGAAAAGGCCCTGCACACTGATGTGTGCAGGGCCTCTTGCTGTTTGGTGATGCTTAGCGGCCGCGTGTGCGGTTCTTGCTTTGTGCCTGGGTCTTGGTCGCAGAGGCTGCCCGTGTTTTCCCGGCTTTCGCGCCCTTGCCGGCAGCGGCGTGGGTGATGGGGTACTTCTGGATCTTCTCGCCCTGCATTCGGGCCCTGACGGCTTGCTCGGGCACACCTGCTGTGACCAGCTGCTCTTCAAGTGCTGCCCGATGTTCAGCGGTGCCGTAGGCGGCCGCTGCACGGTCGGAGGCAGTATGGCCGGCCCTTTCGTGGGCGGCGGCGTCGTGGGCCGCTGTCTGGGCTTTTACGTCGGATTCAACAGCCTCCGGGTCCCGGTGAAGGAACTCTTCCCGGTACCACTCTTCTTCCAGCGCTGTCGGTCCGGTCCGCTGCTCCCGCGCCGCGTCCTCCTTGGCCTGGTCCGCCCGGGCGTATTCGGCCACGGCCACGGCTTTGTATCCCTCGGCTTCCCGACGAAGCTTGCCGTCGGAACCCTCTGTGTAGAACCTGCCTATGTCCTGTTCCGGGGCGGTCTTGCCCTGTCGTGTCAGGAATTCCTGACGGCGCTGCTCTGCTTCTCGCTCCCGCGTCTCTGCCCTTGCTGGTTCCCGTTCCTCGTAACGCTTGCGTGCTGCCAGGTACTCGGGATCGTAGCGGTTGATCTGTGAGGCCCCGGCGGCCAGCCAGTCCCTTACCAGCTGATCTTTAGCCTGAGGACTGTTTGCCTGGACTTGACCCAGAATGTGGTCCTGGTAGTCCGGGCTTTGAGTGGTGATGGCCCAGCGTTCGGCTGCTGCCTGAACAGCTTCCGGTGCCTGGGCCGTGGACCGCTCGGCAGGTGCCAGCTCCATCCAGGTCTCCAAGGTGGCGTCCCGGTCGTGAGCGGCGTCAATGCGCTGCTGGTCCTGCACAACTTCGTTGATATCGAAGCCGAAACGCTGCTGCAGCTGGGTGCGGATATTGTCCTCAGCCGCTGCGGCCGCGGGGTCGTGGTCCTTCCATGCTGTGGCGATGCGGTAGGCATCAACAATGTCTGCCTGCCCGGCAGATTCCCACCACTGGTTCCCGGCTGTCGGGGCCAGTGCCGTTACAGCTGCGAGCCGTTCGGAGTCGAACGCCAGCCGGGCCATGGAGCCGCGCCGGCTGTTGTCGGCACGTGCTTGTTCGGAGTGTTGTTTCCACGTTCGTGCAGCTGCCGAACCGATCTGCGCGGCCATGGCCAGCGCGTGCTGAAAGCTCTGTTCCACAAAATCATCAACGCCGTCAGATTCGCTCAACGTCATCCCCTGCCTTTCTGTTGATCCCTGCTCTGTTGTGTTTTCTGTTCCGGTCCGTGTGTCGCTGCCCTGGACGGGCTGGGCGGGGGTGTCTTTCCCTGTGCGGGCCGTGGCCCGGTGGTGATGATCTTCTCTGCCTGGAGTCGTGCCCTGATGGTCTGCTCCGGCAACCCGGCCGCGCGCAATTGTTCTTCGAGAACTTCCAGCCGGGGCCGTGGCTTCTGCACCGTGGCAGCGGCCTCGCCCTGGGACGTTCCCATGGGCCGTTCAAGGAGGGCCACCGACGTGTCAGCTGCGCCCTTCATGGGTGCGTTGCCGCCAACGTGCGGGCGGATCGGGTTCCCGTCCACGGACAGGTATGCGCGCTGGACGTGCGTCAGTTTTTCCCTGACCTCGCGGGAGAGCCGGTCTGTAGCGTGTCCGTAGCCGTGTGCCTTGAAGGCCTTCCCCAGCTGCGTTCCGAAATCACTCCATGCAGCCAGGACTGCTGATGCCCCCGCCCGCCTGGACATTCCGATGGCTTGGTGGGTTGCGATCCCGGCGATGACTTCCCGTGTGGGAACGACGGCGCGCTTGGGTTCCTCGGCCAGCTGCGCGTGACGGGCGAAAAGGTCTGCCGCCTCGGCAAGGTTCCGGGCGGCCGCGTCGCCTTCTGCCCCTGCTGCAACACTCCATGCCGAAAGCACCCCTGCACCTTGCCGGGCGATCTGAGCGAAGCGTGCCGGGTCAGTTCCCGGCACGTCCCGGAATAGTGCAGCAACGTCCTTCATTTCGCGGAAGAACTCGTTCACTACCTCAGCTGAAATCACGTCGGCTCCAGCTGGCACGGCGGTGGCGAACGCACGGTTCTTCTGTGCTGCTTTCCACTCCGGCACGGCTGCCGACGGATCAGTGTCGGGCCATTGCTGGCGCAAGGCCGGCAACGACAGATCTTTGGCCAGGGTTCCCCCGCCGTACCAGATAGGACGCTCCCCCGACTGGGGACGGAATGCCACGGAATACCCGGCAACAGCTGATGTGCTGCCTTTGGCGAAGTAGGGCCGGACCAGCAACCCTGAGCCACGGAGCCGCTGCACGTACTCGGCTTCCGTGCGCGCACCTGCACCTGCGCCGCGCAGTCGTCGCGCCAGTTCAATGCGTGGCTGTTCAATGGTCTTCTGAGCGCTGATCAGATGTTCACGGGCAGTCTTGTCCAGCATTGCCCAGGGCACCATGGAATGGTCTGCTTTGGCCTGCCGCGTGTAGGAAGCTTCAGCGCGCCGGCGGGCCAGTGATTCCAGTTCGCCGGGCTTGGTTCCCTTGGTCCTGAGGCCCTGTCCCAGGACACGCAGGCCCATGTCCTTTTCGATGACACGGGCGGCCTTCTGGGACTTGAACTTGCTCTTGTAATCGCTCCACCAGGTACCGTCTTCACGGATCATGGAGATAGCAAGGTGGACGTGGTCATTGCCGTTCTTGCTCAGTCCATGCCGGATCGAAACCCACCGGCACGCGGCCTTACCGTCGGACCCGTCCAGGCCCATCTCCGCGACGTACTTGCGTGAGACGGTTTCCCAAAACTCGTCGTCCCGGCTGCCGCTCTCTCCCAGCTGGTCCGGGTCCAGGGAAAGCGACACGTGCAGCACGTGGGAACGGTCGTTTCCATCCGGCCGGAATGCCTTCTTTGCAAAGTCCATTTCACGGCCAAGCTCCCGGCTGTTCTCAGCGTCGAGCTCCTGCCCGTCGAGCACGGAAACGATGTGCTCGGATGCGCAAACCACGTGCATATTCGTGTGCTCGTTGGCCCGTCCAGGACCGGCAAGGTACTGGATCAGTCCGAACATGCGGCTGCCCGTACTCACGTTGGGAATCATCGTTGACCAAGCTCCAACAACGTGTCATTGATACGCGAGGCCGTTCGCTGAACGGCTGTGATCGCCGCGTGGGCCTCAGCCGGAAACTCACCGGTCGCATTGGCATGCTTAGCCAGTTGGTTCACGTTGTTACCCAACGCGCGCATCATGTTCCGGATCGCCGTCAGCTCGTCGCGGATCTCCACACCAACGACTAACGTTTCCGTCCGTCCCTCTGCCATGGCCGCATCAAACAACAGCGCCGGAACCGTCTTCCGGGCCTGCTCGGCTTTCACAACCAGGGCAGCAGCTTCCTCATCGGAAGCGGTCACTTGCCATGAATGACGGCGACCGCCCGTCACGTTCGCACGGCGACGACGTTCCGCCACGGTCACCACCCCCAAACTCTGCTCTAATGCCCAGCGCAGCGACCCCCATAACCTGGGGGACGCAAACACCAGTTTGCCACCAACCGAGCGCGAAAGCGAGGTTCGAGCGCATTTATCGTAGATAAGTGCCCAGCTTGCTCCGGGTTAGAACGGTTGTAGGCTTTCGCACCTCTGGTCTGGGTCGGGTAAAAGCCGGGCTGACAGCCGCTCTGCGCGCCGGTAGGCTCATGCCATGAATATCGATGACATTGCCGCTAAAGCGGCCGCGAAAATTGACGCCGCCAGGGACGCCAAAGTGAACGCGGTAAAGAAGGCCGCCGCCAGTGGCGTCGAACTGGCAGAAGCAGCGCACCTGCTCGCCGCAGCCGAACAGAAATACGCTCAGGATTATCAGGGTGCCTTGCGCGCCGACTGGACCGAATCTGACCTGCGCGGGTTCGGCCTAGATGCGCCCGCCAAGAAGGCCGGCGGCCGTCCCCGGAAGAAGCCCGAGCGCCGTACACCTAACCGGGATGACACCAAGAACAGCGGCATCTCCGATATCAACATTCCAGCCGGAAGCGAACAGTAACCCCTCGCCCACAAGTGCACGGCAAAAGCAATTTCCTTCGGGCTTTTCCCGCACACAAGTGGACGACGGGACCCACCGGACCGGCTGCACACAACCACCACGGCACCTACCAGCTAAACGTCGCCCTGGGTTGAGCGGTGGTTGTGCACAGCCTCCTTGTAAATGGGGCGGGGAAAGCCCGGCCACCTTTCCCATGGTCTAAGACTTTGGGGCGGCCGTCTCCCCTGCCGCCCTGGCCGGGTTCTTTTCAGCCGGGACGACACACATCTACCGCGCGGGCCCGGGCTGGCGCAGGCACAGGAACCATGACGCCGTGAGCAGCTTCTAAGGCACCTGGGGATTTGCACCGGGGTACTAAACGCTTTCACCCAAGATCTACCGAACGCCGCGCACGCCAGGAACGAAACCACCAAGACACGAGCAGTCACAGCAGCGGGCCGCAGCTAAGAAGGCCACGCACAACACCACCGGAAGTTTGGGGACTTACGCCATGCTGATGAACGAATTAGCCGCACGAATTCGCGCGAGCCACTTGATGGTCCGTACCTCTGATGAATGGGACGGGCTCTCAGCCGCCCTGGTTCAGGCATACCACGCCAAAGATGACGAACTCATTGAACAACTACGATCACCATTCCTGCAATCCTGGCGAACAGTGACCAGTTACGTCTTACGGGACACCTTTGACGCTGCCGGCATCACCGTGACGGCACCAGAACACCCTTGGGGAATCGCAACCCTGACGGCGAACGGACACAGTTGTGAACCGCTCCTCTGCGATACCCCGGAAGATGAGGGTGGCAAAGCAGCTGCCGCCGTTTACGGCGGCCTTCAACTGCTCACCTTCGACCAAATCATAAACGGCTACATCGACGGCCTCTCCGAACTGCGTCTGGGCTGAAGCCTATGAGGAAATATCACCCTGGGGGAAGCAATGAAACTCACTACCCACATCAAGTCAGCCGCCGATGGGAAACTATCCCTGAGCATTGAGGAAATCCCGGCGCTCGAAGTTGCCGTAAAGAATGTCGGGGAGATTCCCGAAGCCGTACAGGCCGCGGCCGCAAAGCTGACAGGCCGTGACAAGTCGGAGTTCATCATCGAAGTCCGCTACTAGGACAAGTTCCTCCAGTCGCTGGCGAAAGAACGCTGCTGTACCGTACCGATTGAAGGCCCGCCGGTCCCCCATCGGCGGGCCTCCTTCTTGCCCATTCAGGGGCGCCTTATGCTACATGAATGACTGCCCTGCCCGACGATGACCCCCGGCACGGAACTGCTAACGGATATGGCAACCTCAAATGCCGGTGTGATCGGTGCCGGGAAGCTAACAGATTGGCTCACTCTGCCTACATGGAACGAATCCGCGTCGAGGGCCGCGTGCTCGGTAGGCACGGGACAGCGCTGAGCTACGATTCCGGATGCCGCTGCCAGTCCTGCAAGGCAGCCCACAACAAAAAATCCCGCGATTACAAAAGGCGTCAGCGTATCCAGAAAAATGGAATCCCCCCTTATGAGCGCCCTTCCCCCCAATGACGCCCGGCTGGCCAAAGTTGCACCGCGCGCACCTTACAAAACCCATCGCCAACAGCATCTAGGAGATTTTCTGGACCTTCTTCAGGGGCATGGTTGGCTTGTGTGGGAGCTTGGCCACGAGGACTCTCCAACGCTTTTTAGCATCGCCGAGCCGGGCTTCCGCGCAGCCATCTACCGAACTTGGGAGGCTGAAGCCCTCGCCCAGCGCATTGCTGACAGGGAAGGAATTGCCTGGCTGCCCGTTCCATACCCCGGGAGCTTCGATCGCTACGAAGAAACTCTGACCAAAATCAGGGCCCTGGAGAACCAACAGTGAAGTACATGCAACGACACTCGTCTTCGGCTCCGAAGAACCTTCGGCACTCCCCCTGAATGAGCCACACGGGCAGGTTAGTCCCCGTCTTGCCATGTCCCACTTCCTTAGAACCGGAACACCCCCGGTGGGACGCTCCCCCGCGGATCCTGATCTGTCAGTTTCAGAAGTCGTCTGCACTGGCTTCCGCGGAAGTACGGGACTTGTGCAGACGAGTCCTGACACGGAAGTGCTCGAAGTCGTCTGCACCAACCGTCGTTTTGTTAGGAGTCGCCTGCACCAACCGTCATTCTGTCTGAAGTCGCGTGCACTAACAGCCACCGGCATACGGGCACACCACACGCTATGTCGGCCATTCTCCGATCAGGCTGCCAAATTCGTCGGCACCTCTTCTGATTGGACCTGGATGAGGTCGCAGTCAATAATGTCGTCGATGACGAAGGTCACCTGTTCGCCCGGATTCAAGTGAACGAACAGGGGCCAGCTCTCCAGATCTCCCTTGAGTCGGTCGCCATCGCGGTGCGTCACTCGCACCCACATCCGTTCCCCTGGGAATCGCGCGACTGACCACGCAAGCTTCACCAAATCACCGGGCTCGATCAGCTCCTTGAGTTCAAGGTCTGGAACTTCGAATGTATCCGGCGACTCCAGATGGCGCTGCAGACCTGATTCGACCTTGGAACGGTGCCAAACGTAACGACCCCATGCCCACGAAATACGCGGCGACAATCCGAGGCGCAGTGCGACTTCGAACTGTTGCGCCACCCAGAACGGGCGCTCCCATCGCGGCACTTCGTAGAGTTCTGCCTGCAATTCTCGCCGACGATCAATATCAGGTATGAGCCGTACGACCGCGGCGAGGACCAGTCCTGGCGCGAAGCCGAACAGCAGCACTGCCAAGCCGAATGCGCCCAGAGCGCCAGGAGCAGAGAGGAGCTCAGCGATCATGCGAACGCTCCTCGGAGGGTGGAAAAACGCTGCTCGGTCTGGACTCGATGAGCCACAGCACCGAGCTCAATTCGACCGGTATCCGTCAGGGTGTAGTAGCGCCGGGGTGGCCTCTTCTGGCCTTCCTGTCTTTCCTCCCAATGGTCCTCCAGCCAACCTTCGTCTAGCATGCGGTCCAGCTGAGGATATAGGACGCCGGAGCGAACGCCGGAACGTTTAGAGAGCTGATATCCCCAGATGTATCCGTCACCTTCGTGACCCATCTGCAGGATCGCGAGTGCGACCAGTGCGAGCGAGTGCGTAACCTTCATAGGTCTAACTCTACATAGGTCGAGCGCGTTTCGGAAGAGGATCCCCTAGCGTGCTTCCGAACAGCTCCGAACATGGACACCTGACGTCACGCAGACTTGAACCGCGCGGCTACCGACTCACGCGTCCTCGGCACATCAACCTCGCCGGTTGTCTGCTCTATAAGCACTTTGGCTAACCGTTTCGGCCAGAGAACATAAACGCCACGAGTCGAGAACGCGCCCCCGATCAGGGGCCAATCTGCTTCTATGAAGCACAACGCCCCGGTTACCGGCACATCCCCAACTAGGTCTCGTACAACATCGACCTGTTTGAGCACCCCATCGACCAGTTTCGTGCAATCACGCCGGCCAACGAGGAGCTTGTCGACCCGGGGGCGAAGGATGCCACCCTCGATCTTCAACTCAGGCCGTCCCTTGTACCGTTTGGCATCAATCACCCAGATTCCAGCAGGAGTGATAGCGATATGGTCGATATTGGCCTTCGAGCCGGGGATGCGTCGGTCGTGGAGGACAGCCAGGCCATCGGCGGCCAGGGAATTTAGCCGAGCGCCCAGGCGTTCCTCACCGATCGCGCCCCGATCCCAGGACTTGGTGTGCTGCCGCTCGTCAGAGAGGGCGACTGCGAGGCCACCGAAGCGACCCCACTTCTCGCGGAGCTTTTCTTCGTCCTTCGCCTTGCGGCGCTCATATTCGCGTCGGGCGGACGAGCCGGCTACTCCGGACTCAGCGGCCAACGAATCATCATCCGGTGTTTCCAGGTCCTGGGACATGGTTTCCGTAGCCTCGGTGGCACAATCCAAACAGAGGACGGTCTTCGTCTCGCGCTCATAAATAGCTTCTGTCCCAGCCGGAAGAGAGGCGAGGCACAGCCGACACGCTCCGGCGTACCGGAGCCTCATCTGCTTCACGAGGATGCACTTTGGAACATGGGCATGGACCCAGTCTGCTTGTAGATCACGGCGGTAAGGCCGCGGATGCGCTTTGCCATGGCTCAATCCTCAACCAGGGCAGGAACTTTTTCGGGGGCGCCGCGCGTGGCGGTACTCAAGACCTCAGGAACTGTCTCAGCACAGGATCGACTGGGGAACCGCCCTGTCTAAGCTCCTCCGGTTGTTGCCGGTGGCTGGCGGCGTCGCTCCGGGATGGGCATGGGAGCGCCCCGATGCTATTGGGGGATGCATCGAGGCGCTTGAAAGAGCGTATGAGGAGGACTTTTTCAAGTCAAGCTGCTTAAGTCGGCATCCCAGAACCGCACCACGGGGCCGAAGCACCGCTTTGGCGAGATGGCTAACCGGACGAGGTCGGCACTGGAAGCGGGCCGCTACTTGCCGAACCTCTTCAACGCCATGTCTAGGTCACTGAGAGCCTTAGATGCCTTTCGGGCGCCGCCGCCTTCGTCATGCAACTTCACCAGGTGCCCTCGCGAGCACCGCACTGTGCGCTGCTTAGCGACGTCATCGAGCGTGAAGCGGACCCTACTTCCGCATTTCGGGCACTCGGTCTCCATCTTGTCGGTCATTGCCTGCTCACCTTCGTTAGGAACTACTGGCGACCATGATGCCCCCGACCCCAGACATTTTTGGATCTGACACGGCCCCCGGTAGCCCACGTGCTCCCTTGGACAGGCTCACTAGCGGATCTTTGACCGGGCGCAGCTCGAGTGCCCATGAGACCGGGAGGCGTGGCATTAAGGGTGCGTTTAGCGTTTCCTCGTTCTCCATTCGGTCTCGAAGAGGAAGTGGCTTGTTTCGCCAGGGCAACCCCGGAGTCGCTCATCTCGTCCGCTAGTTTCAGCACGTCGTACATTCCCAACTGGGCTTCCCGGCTGATCGCGGTGACAAGAGTTCCCTCGTCGGTGGCGAACAACGGCGATCCTACTTCATGCCTCCGACACGCCGCGTGGCTTAGTCGGTCCTTTGTATCCCTCCGCCGCGCAGCCTGGGCATACGTCAGGGTCTCCAGGATCGAAGACCTTCGGGAGTACCACCTTGACCTTGGCCCCGCACAGGGCAAGTTTGTATTCCCACGGCGCGTCGCAGAACTGTGGCTCCGTGTAGATCCCCGTCCGGTGCCAGCGGAAGTCGGATATGGCGTGGACCTTGCCTATGTTCACCGGCAGTGTCGGGTATGCGATTCCGTGGCCGTTGTCGCGCGTTTTGTCGAAACGGTCAAGGCCGGCAATAAGTTGGCGTTCGCGCAAATCTGCTTCCTCCGTCCGCGGGTTCCCGTCCGTAATGGCCAGGCTGTTCCCTCCATGCGAGCGTACTTGCGGCCACAGACAATATGGCGCGGTTCGTGGAGCTCGTCACACACCTCATACCGAGCGTTTCCTTCCAATGTGCCGGCGCCAAAGACCCGCGAACGCCAACGACAGTGTCAACGTCCCCAAACGATCGTTCGCGAGACATCCCGGCTATGTTCAGCAGACCCCGAAATTACGGTAGTGATTTTGTAATAGATGACGTGTACGCATCTATGTAATGCGTTGCGGGGTTGGTGATACGTTGTGGTGATGCGCATTGGCTATGGGCGGGTCTCTACCCGTGATCAGCACCCCGAGGCTCAGCATGATGCTCTGGCCGCGGCTGGCTGCGACCAGGTGTTCGTTGATGTGGCATCAGGAAAGCTAGCCCGCCGCCCTGAACTAGACAAGGCGCTGCTCTCGGCCAACCGGGCAGGAGACCAACTCGTCGTCACCAAACTGGACCGACTCGGCCGGTCACTGGAAAACCTCATCGAGCTCTCCAATACCCTCCAGGAGCGGGGCGTCGACCTCGTGGTCCTGGACCAAAACATCGATACGTCCACCCCGATGGGGCGGATGTTCTTCCAGATCCTCGGCTCAATCGCCGAGTTCGAACATGCCCTGATGTCAGAACGCACCCGCGATGGGCTCGCCGCGGCGCGGGCGAGAGGCCGGACCGGCGGCCAGAAACCCAAGCTCGGCCCGCGCCAGGTGAAGCTTGCCCGGGAAATGTATGAAGAAAGAGGCGCGGACGGGAAGCGAGCACACACGGTCGAACACATTGCCCAGGAATTTGGCGTCACCCGGCCCACGATCTACCGGCACCTCGCGAAACCATGACCTGCCGCCCGGTTGTGGAACACGACACCGGCATGTCCGTGGGGCGAGAGCCGTGCGCAGACCGTGCAGGTTAAACAACTACGGATTGTGCAGAGGAGTATTGAGCGGAATGCGGTTTCGTGCAGGCGACTTCTGACACTTCGGTATCCATACTCGGCTGCACAACCCCGGAAACACGCAGCCAGTTGTGCAGACGGGTACTGAAAACGACAGATCCGCCAGGCGGTCGCCGACGCGACTGCCCCGTCTCAAAAAACTGTTGTTTTATGAGACATGCTCAGGAGAGTGCTGGCCCAGGGGCGGCTATATTCCGTCCTGGGAACGGATGCGAAATCGGGGACAGGACCGGCCCGTTGGAGACGGCCGGCAGCTTGTCATTTTTGCTTAAGGTTTTGTGTGTATCATGAGCGACGCAAGGTGCCGTTTGTTAGCTGAGGCTCCTTCGCGTACAAACGCCAGCGACCCCCAACGTCGAGAGACGCCACGGGTCAGGACAGGTTCCCCCGGACTAAGGGGCAACCCCGATTGGCTCCCCCGGCATTGGGCAGGGGGTCACGACGCGGAGTGCTGAAGGTCTTACGAGGAAGGGCCCGGTCGCTCTGACCGAGCCTCTGCAGGCACACGATGTCGATGCCCAGGAGGTGGTTCGCCATGGCGAGTGGCGATAGTACCCCCTCCTCATTCACGTCCTGACGTCCTGACATTCACGTCCTGACATTCACGTCCTGACCGGACTTCAGCGCGGTCCACCCTTCACTCAGCATGCCGATGATGGCCCTCTCAGGGCTTCCGGCGTGCCCGCTTCACAACCGCCCGGCCACCGCCGGGAGGAAAGCTGGTTTCCCATGCCCAAGATCCCCATGAACAAGACGACCCCACCCGGCCGGCCCCTACCTGCCGCTCCCGCACTCCCGGCCGACGGCAGAACCTCAGCAGTCCTCGACTCTGCCCACGTGGGCGACATTAAGGGCGCCTTTGGAACCATCCAGCTGGAGGATTCCTCGGCTCAGTCGAGCTGGAAGAGGCGATTGAAGACCCTGCTCGCGATTGTCGGTCCTGGCCTGATCGTCATGGTCGGCGACAACGACGCCGGTGCCTTCGGCACCTACACCCACGCTGGGCAGAACTACGGGACGTCCCTTCTGTGGACGCTGCTGCTTTTGGTTCCTGTCCTGTTCGTCAACCAGGAGATGGTGCTGCGCCTGGGTGTGGTGACCGGAGTGGGCCACGCCCGACTCATCCTCGAACGCTTCGGAAAGTTTTGGGGAGCGTTCAGCGCCATTGACCTGTTCATCCTCAATGCGCTCACGATCGTCACGGAGTTCATCGGAATCTCGATTGGACTCGACTACCTTGGCGTGCCCAAGGTGGCGGGTGTGGTCGTCTCTGCCCTGTTCGTCATAGGCGCGGCCAGCACGGGTTCATTCCAGCGTTTCGAACGGGTCTGCATGGCCCTGATCATCGGCTCACTCCTGCTCGTTCCCGTCTTCTTCATGGCCGGCCCGGACTACGGACAGATGGCTCACGACTTCGTGGTCCCCGGCATCCCGGCAGGCTCCGACATCGCCGACGTCACGCTGCTGATCATCGCTGTAGTGGGCACCACCGTCGCCCCATGGCAGCTGTTCTTCCAGCAGTCTTATGTGATCGACAAGCGGATCACACCCCGCTACATGAAGTACGAACGCGTGGATCTGTGGCTTGGAATCGGCATCGTGATCCTCGGCGCTGCGGCGATCATTTCCTTCACCGCCTTCACTTTCGGGGGTCGGCCGGAGTTCGGGCACTTCACCGACGCCGGCGGTGTGGCGGAGGGTTTGGGGAAATATGTGGGTCACGCCGCGGGGATACTGTTTGCACTGGCCCTCATCGACGCCTCAATCATCGGCGCCGCTGCTGTTGGACTGTCGACGTCCTACGCATTGGGCGATGTTCTCGGGCTGAAGCACTCCCTGCATCGCAAGCCCAGTGAAGCCAAGGGCTTCTACGCAGCCTTCGCAGCCCTCATCCTTCTCTCCGCGGTGATCGTCATCATTCCCGGCAGCCCCTTGGGCCTGCTCACCGTGGGCGTGCAGGTGCTCGCCGGCGTGCTGTTGCCTTCCGCGACGGTGTTCCTGTTACTGCTTTGCAACGACAAGGAAGTCATGGGCCCCTGGGTCAACGGACGCGGCATGAACATCTTCACCTCGGCAGTTATCGCTGTTCTCGTGATCCTTTCCGTCGTTCTCACCGCGGCGGTTCTCTTCCCGGACATCGACGGAACCACGATCCTGGAGATCCTCGGCGGCGGCGCCGTCCTGGCCGTCCTGGCAGCCGTCGCGCTCGTGGTGGTCCGTGCACGGGCACGGGCCACCGGCAAACTTGTGGTTCCCGAGCAGATGGACCGGTCCCAGCGCTCCGAGTGGCGGATGCCACCGCTTGCCTTGCTGCGGCGCCCCCAGCTTTCCACAGCCCGAAGGGCGGGTCTCAGCGTCCTGCGCCTCTACCTGCTCGTGGCGATGATCCTGGTCATCGTCCGTGTCGTGCAGCTCGCCCTCGCGGGCTAATAACAGCCCCTCTCAAACCTGCCCCCAATGACATAAAGTCACCCCAGACGCTTTTGAGCACGAAAGGCCCTCGATGACCACCGCAGCGCCGACCGCAACACAGTCCCTCTCCACCCTCCTACGTCAACCCGTCACCGACGTCGACGGACACCGCATGGGAACCCTGGCAGACCTCATCGTCCGCCTCCGTCACGGCGACTACCCCCTCCTCACCGGCCTCGTCGTCGCCGTCGGCAACACCCGGGTATTTGTCGCAGCGACCAACCTGGCCGCCCTCGAGTCCACCCGCGTTCAGCTTGCCGTGAGCACCGGCGACGTGGGCGAGTTCCGCAGGCGCGACGGCGAAGTCCTCCTCTCCGAGGACGTCCTCGGACACCGCCTCATCGACGTCTCCCGGGCAGCGTTCGTGAAAGCCTACGACGTCCACCTCACACCTGTCCTGGACGGATGGGCAGCGACCGGATTGGACGTTCACCGCCGCCGGTGGCTCAGCCTCGGGTCCCGCCACGCGGCACACCCGCAGCGGGACTGGAAGGACTTCGAACCACTCATCGGCCATGCAGGATCCGCCCAGATACGCGCCGTGACCGGGCGGATCCCCGCACTGAAGCCGGCCCAGATCGCCGACATCATCGAAGAAGCCACCGGAAACGAACAAAACGAACTCCTGGCCGAGGTCCACAAAGATCCCGAGCTCGAGGCCGATGTCTTCGAAGAACTGGACGAGGACTCCCAGTCCGAACTCTTCCGGGACCGCACCGACGCAGAGGTCGCCGAAGTCCTCGGACGCATGCAGGCCGACGACGCCGCCGACGCGCTCATGGACCTCCCACAGGAGCGCCGCTCCCCTGTCCTGGATCTGCTGCCCGAACCCCACCGAGCCGTTGTCCACCGGCTCCTGGGCTACCACGGGCTAACAGCAGGCGGCCTCATGGGCACCGATTTCCTCGCGCTTCCCTCAACCGCCACCATCGCCGACGCCCTCACCGCGGTCCGCGGAGCCAGCCTCCTCCAACCCCAGGCTCTAAGCGTGATTTACACCCTCGCCCCCGACGGAAAACTCGAGGGCACCCTGAGCCTGGTCCACGCCGTCCAGGCCGACCCCGCTACGACCCTCGGTGAGGTCGCTGACCACGACCTGGTCTGCGCCTCACCCGGCGACGACGTCATTGACGTCACAACCCGCATGGCGGACTTCAACCTCCTGGCGATGCCGGTCATCGCCGAAGACCGCCGCATTATCGGTTCCATCACAGTCGACGATGCCCTCGAGGCCGCGATCCCCGACGACTGGTCCCGCCGCGAGTCCAACCACCACGAAACAGGAAGGGAAGGATAATCTCACTGGCGCAAATGACAGCCAAGGCGCATATTAATCATTGTGCAAGACACCAGCCCAACTCGGGCACGAAGCGATCAACCCAGCGTGAGGGTCCTTCTTGTGCCGCGGCTGCTCGCCCGTGGCATCTCGGCCGAGCGCGTTGCCCGCATCACCGGGACGCCGGCAGCCCTAGTTGCCCTGATCCGCGAGCACGAACCCCCATCTGAACGGGCCCGAGCGAGCTGGCATCCCGTGCGCACCCACCGGCGGAGGATCGCCGGTCTGGCGGCCACCAAACGGCTCACAACGATAGCGATCTTTGCCGCGGGCATCACCGCAACGATTTGCTGGCATGTACCGCTCGTCCCGCTATCCGTAGCTGCCGCTGCGATCATTACGCACCGCTGGAAGGTCCAAAGCGATGCTTTCGATGGCTCCACGCCGGAAAGCAATGGAATTAGTAGGGCCTAACCAGTCGATTACCCCTGGTCGGTCTGTTATGACCCAGGACCACGAGCGAGAACGCACAGGCCCTCACGGCACATTTTTCAGTGCGTCCGAAAATCCCCGACAAGACACACCTACAACTAAGAGCAGTAGATTCAATCTAGGACTGGCCCGGCGACTTCATTGATGCCCAAGCAATAGCCGCAATCGAACGAATCATCTGCGGCATTTCCGGCTCCTCGAACGACTCTTCCCCCAGGTCATCCCTGTAGTAAAGATCAACCAACTTGCGACCATCACAGATGACGTCATCGAAACAGCCGCGCCACCCCTGGTCATAGGCAACTGACGACAAAGAGCGCCACCAGAACACCGCCAGAGAGCTCCGAAGTCCACAGGATACGGGCGCGTCTCCACCCGAGACCAACATCCCGAGGCCCAGTACGACGCCTTGACGGCTGCCGGCTGTGAGCAGGTCTTCCTTGACACGGCCTCCGGGAAGCTGGCCCGCCGGCCCGAGCTGGACAAGGCCCTGCTTTCAGCCAACCGGGCAGGGGACCAATTGGTCGTCACCAAGCTCGACCGGCTCGGACGCTCCCTCGAACACCTCATCGATTTGTCCAAGACGCTGCAGGAGCGCGGTGTGGACCTTCTGGTCCTGGACCAGAACCTCGACACATCCACCCCCTTGGGCAGGATGTTCTTCCAAATCCTTGGCTCAATCGCCGAGTTCGAACATGCCCTCATGTCCGAACGGACCCGTGACGGGCTAGCCGCAGCCCGTGCCAGGGGCCGGACCGGCGGGCAGAAACCCAAACTCGGCCTGCGCCAGGTCAAGCTGGCCCGGGAAATGTATGAAGAAAAAGGCCTGGACGGCAAGCGGGCTCACACGGTGGAACACATCGCCCAGGAATTCGGCGTCACCCGGCCGACGATCTACCGGCACCTAGCGAAACCAGACTAAAAGCCCGTGCAGAGGACTTCTGACATTCAGTGCAGACGACTTCTGAAACTGACATGATCCACGGAACGGCGCGTCATCTGACTGTCCCTGAATTCAATCCACAACGCCCGCCACAATCGCCCGTCACGGGAGCGAATTTCGGTACGGTGCACGAATGCATATCGGGTACGCGAGGGTTTCATCGACCAAGCAGGACGTAACACGGCAGCTGGACGCCCTGGCTGCCGCTGGCATTGCAAGTGAGCACATCTACGTGGATAAGAAATCAGGGGCCACACGGGACCGGCCAGGGCTCCACGAAGCATTACGTCAAGCACGGCCCGGAGACGTGATCGTAGTTCACACCCTGGACAGGCTGGGCCGTACAGTCCGGGACACCCTGAACCTGGTCCACGAGCTGAGAGAACGCGGCGTCGGAATCCGGACTCTCGCTGATCCCCTGGGCATAGACACGTCCAACCCGGACAGCCCCATGGCGCAGCTGGCCGTGATCATGCTGGCACTGTTCGCGGAGATGGAACGCACCTACGCCACCGAACGCGCTTCCCACGCCCGGGCCGTAGCCGCGGCCCACGGCCGCCACACCGGACGCCCTTCCGTTGTGGATCCTGACAAGCTTGAACATGCCTTGATGCTCCGGGATAAGGGGGTCCCCATGCGGGAGTGTCAATGGCCATTACGTTCTGCCCATGGGCGGCCAGTTGATGTGCCCGCTGGTGGCCAGTAAAACTGCCCGGTTATGGCCAACAGATCTGCCCACTGATTCGTTTCGGCGGGGTCGGCC